>NZ_NMPP01000033.1:0-24108 GCF_009192885.1 Xanthomonas sp. LMG 12462
GACCGGCTTGCCGTTGTAGCGAATCTCGAAGTGCAGCATGTCGCGCGCCGCGCCGCTGTGGCCCATTTCGGCGATCTGCTGGCCGGCCTTGACGTTCTGGCCCTCGTTGACCAGGCGCTTGCGGTTGTGGCCGTAGGCCGACAGCCACTGTTCGTTGTGCTTGACGATGATCAGTTCGCCATAGCCGACCAGGCCGGCGCCGGAATACACCACCACGCCATCGGCGGCGGCGCGCACGGCCTCGCCGTTGCTGCCGCCGATGTCGATGCCCTGCTTGGTCGCCTCGCCGCCGACGAAGCGGCTGACCACCACGCCATCGGCCGGCCAGCGCCAGGGGAAACCGCTGCTGACCGGCGCCGGCACCGGAACGGACGGCGGCCGAGCGGCGGCGCCGGCACCGGAGGCCGGCGGCGTCACCGGGCCGCTACCGGGCCGCACGGCGACTGCCCCACCCGGCGGATACAGCTTCAGCGACTGCCCCGGATAGATGGTGTACGGCGGCTGCAGGCCGTTCCAGCCGGCCAGGTCCTGCGGGGTGATGTTGTTGGCGCGGGCGATCGCGTACAGCGTGTCGCCGCGCCGAACGGTGGCGCTGACTCCGGGCTTGGGCACGGACACGCGAGGCGCCGAGGCAGCAGCGGTGCCGCGCACGGGCGCGCCGCCCGGCGTGCGCACCACCGTGGCGCTGCTGCAGGCGCCGAGCGCCACCGCCACCAGCACCCCCAGGCCGCAACGCAGGCCGTTCCGCACCACCCGATCCACGCTCATCCGACCTTCGCTCTCCATATGACCCACACCACCAGCAGCGCCAGGATCGCCGAGGCGACCCAGCCGAGCGGCTCGATCCAGCGTCGCAACGCGGCTTCCGCACGCGGCCCGCCGAGACGGATCGCCCCGGCCACCAGGTACACGCGCTTGCCGCGTCCCACCAGCATGCTCGCCAGGAACGGTAGCAGCGGCACTCCGACGATGCCTGAGGCCCAGGTGAATATCTTCAGCGGGATCGGGGTGAAGCCGGCCAGCACCAGCAGCCAGAACGCACGCCACGGCGACTCGGCGATGACCTCGCGCAAGTGGTTCACCTGCGCGTCGATCTTCTGCGTCCAACCGAGCCATTCGATCAGCGGCTGCACCGCGGCGAAGGCGAAATGGCCGAGCAGGTAGCCGATCACCGCGCCAGCCAGGGAGCCGAGCAGGCTCAACGTGGCGAACCACAGCGCGCGCCGCGGCTGCGCCAGCGACATCGGCGCCAGCATCACTTCCGGCGGCACCGGGAACACGATGGCCTCGGCGAAACTGAGACCGGTCAGCAGGGCCGGCGCGCGGCGATGCCGCGACCAGGCGATGGCGCGTTCGTACAACGGCCCGAAAATCTTCATCCAGTGCGGCTCCGGGAAGTCAATCCAGCATGCCCGACAGCAACGGGACGAAGGTCACCGGCGCCAGGACGTCTTGTTCGATCTGGCCGTCGGCGGCGCGGCGCAGGCGGATCAGCGATTGCGCGGACGGGCCACCGACCGGCGCCACCAGGCAGCCGCCCGGGGCCAACTGTTCGATCAGTGCGTCGACCAGCGCCGGCGCCGCCGCCGTGACCACGATCGCATCGAACGGGCCATGCTCGGGCCAGCCGATGCGGCCGTCGTCGTGCTTGCTGCGCACGTTCATGCCGAGCTGGCGGAAGCGCTTGCGCGCCTGCCGCAACAGATCGCCGATGCGCTCGACGGTATGCACTTCGAGGCCCAGCGCGGCCAGGATGGCCGCCTGGTAGCCGGAGCCGGTACCGACTTCCAGCACCCTCTTCGGCGCCGCTTCCAGCACCGTCTCGGTCATGCGCGCCACCACCCACGGTTGCGAGATGGTCTGGCCGTGGCCGATCGGCAGCGCGGTGTCCTCGTAGGCGCGCGAGGCCAGCGCCTCGTCGATGAACAGATGCCGCGGCACGGTGCGCACCGCGTTGAGCACGCTCTCGTCGCGGATGCCGGCCTCGCGCAGGCGCTCGACCAGGCGGTCGCGCACGCGCTGCGAGGTCATGCCGATGCCGATCACTTCCGGCTGCAGGCGCAACCGCGGGGTCATGCCAGGCGGCCCAGCGCGGCGGTCAGGCCGCCGACCCAGCTGGCGACCTTTTCCAATGCCTGATAGCGGGTCAGATCGACCTGGATCGGGGTGATCGAGATGAAGCCGGTGCGTACCGCGTGGAAGTCGGTACCGGGACCGGCGTCCTGCTCGCGCCCGGCCGGGCCGATCCAGTACACGGTGCCACCGCGCGGGTCGGTCTGCGGCAGGCACGGTTCGGAGCGGTGGCGGTTGCCGAGCCGGGTGACCTCGAAGCCCTTGATCTCCTGCCACGGCAGGTCGGGCACGTTGACGTTGAGGATGGTGTCGGCCGGCAGCGGATCGGCCTTGAGCTGGGCCACGATCTCCACCGCGGCGCGTGCGGCGGTCTGGAAATGCCTGGGATCGTGGTTGTGGCTGACCAGCGACACCGCCACCGCGGGCAGGCCGAGGAAGCGGCCTTCCATCGCCGCCGAGACGGTGCCGGAATAGATCACGTCGTCGCCGAGATTGGCGGAATTGTTGATGCCGGAGACCACGATGTCCGGGTCGAACTCCAGCATGCCGGTGAGCGCCAGATGCACGCAGTCGGTGGGCGTGCCGGCGACGCTGCAGGTGTAGTGGTCGATGCGCTTGAGCCGGATCGGCAGATCCAGGGTCAGCGAATTGCTGGCGCCGGACCGGTCGCGGTCGGGTGCGACCACCGTCACCTCGTGGCCGGCGCCGCGCAACTGCTCGGCCAGCATGCGGATGCCGGGGGCGTCGACGCCGTCGTCGTTGCTCACTAATACGCGCATGGTGCTCCTCGAAAACCGGGGGCATGATACCGGATGCGCCCTGCCAGGTCGCTGACAGCGCGACGACGACCGCGGTGACGGCCATCGCGCCGCGCACTGGAGCGGCGTCGCACCGTGCGACCGCAGCGCAGTGGTCCGCACGCCAGACGCTGCCGGCAACGCCGCGCTCACCTCAAACCGCGCCGCACGCTCTAAGCTGTGCGCATGGCGCATTCCGACGACGAAGATCCCGCCGCGCTGTTCCGCGCGGCCATCGGCAAGGTGGCCCCGCTCAACGCGATGCCGCCGGCCAATGCCAAGCCGCGCCCCAAGCCGCGCGCGCGCATGGCCGAACGCGACGACGCCGAGGCGCAGGGCGAGTTCCAGCAATTGCTGCGGCAGAGCACGCCACTGGAAGCCGGCGACGTGGCCAGCTACCGCCGCGAGCATCTGCCGGCGCGGGTGTTCCAGCGCCTGCGCAAGGGCCAGTTTTCGGCCCAGGACGAACTGGACCTGCACGGTGCCACCGCGGCGCAGGCCGAGACGCTGCTGCGCCAGTTCCTGGCCGAGGCGCACGCGCACGAGTTCGGCTGCGTGCGGATCGTGCACGGCAAGGGCCTGCAATCGGGCGGCGTGCCGCTGCTGAAGAACCTGGTGGACCGCCTGCTGCGCCAGCGCAACGACGTGCTGGCCTTCCATTCGGCGCCGACCGCGCAAGGCGGCACCGGCGCGATGCTGGTGCTGCTGGCGCGGCGCTGAGCGGCGCCGCAGCCGCGTGCACCGCGGCTCGCGGGCCCCATCGGGAATCTGTGCACTGGCCGAGGTGGAGGGCGCCGGATCGTGGCGCCGCCGAATCCGGCATCGCCCACTGATCTGTCATTCGCGTGCAAGAGCGGCTTCACCGCGACCGGCGTGAACGGGAACGCCCGTCGCACGCCCCCCGTCGCCTGCCCGACGCAGATCCGGCCAGGCCGGGACGCCGCGGATGCGGCCGAGCACCGCGCGTGCGGACCCATTTCAATTTTCGCTTCTTGAAACGTCTTGTCAGAGAGCACCGTCCCTCTGCGAGCCGAACGTGACCGAAGCGACCACCGAATTCTTCCTGCAACCCACTGATCTGGTGGACGTTTCCGCGAGCGCCGCAGCGTTCGAGTCGGCGCGCCCGGCCCGGCCGGCGACGCCGCCCCGGCCGAGCGGCAGCGCCGCCCCGGTTCGCTGGTGGCCGCTGTTCCTGGGCTCGTTCCAGGGGCGTACCGACTGGCACGGCAACCGTCTGCAGCGCGGGATCAAGGCGGCCAAGTACCTGCTGCGTTCGCTGCGCATGCCTGCCGCGCATCTGCGTTTCCTCGACGAACTGTGCCGCGACCCGCGGATGCGCGGCTACGCCGAGCGCGACCCACGCCTGCTCGAGCGCCACCTGCACCGCTTCGTCAATACCCGCTGGAGTAGCAAGGCGCGGCTGCGTCACCTCCGGCAGCACTATCGCCTGATGCTCGAGCGCCTGCCGGCCGCGTTGTTCGACGCCATCTACCGGCAAGGCCAGGCGGACCTGGGGACGCTGCCGCTGCACGATGGCAGCCTGCTGACGCTGTCGCTGCTGCCGCCGGCGCCGATGAGCTGCGAAGGCGAGCTCTGGTTGCAGCTCAGCGACGCGGCGGGACGCGAACTGTATCGCCTGGTGCTGACCGTGACCGGCGACGACGCCCATCCGACGGTACTGATCGGTTGCCTGCAGGGCCCCAAGGGTGCCGACGCCCGCGACGTGGTGCGCGCGCTGACCAAGCAGATGCACGGGCTGCGGCCCAAGCAACTGATGCTGTCCCTGGCCTGCACCTTCGCCGAGCGCCTCGGCGCGCACGCGATCCGCGCCGTCTGCAATGGCGCGCATCCGCTGCAGCGCAAGCGAGACGTGTTCCTGTCCGACTACGACGCGTTCTGGATCGAGCAGGGCGGTACGCCCATCGTCGATGGCTGGTTCGCGCTGCCGCTGACCCCGGCACGCAAGACCGCAGCCGATGTACCCAGCCAGCACCGCGCGGCGTTTCGCCGCCGCGAGGCATTGCGGACGCATGCGGAAGGCTTGCTGGCTGCGGCGCTGCCAGCCGCTTGCGGTGCTGCGTCGCGTGGCGGCCAGTGAGCCTGGCTATACTGCCGCGGCCGCTTCCCTCCAGGAGCATCAGCAGTCGTGAGCCGGGCCGAGCACACCGAGGGCGCGCCGTCGCCGGAGCAGGCGCCTGCGCACCAGGTCGACGCGCTGTTCAAGGAACATCACCGCGCCCTGCTCGCGTTCCTGCACTGCAAGCTCGGCTCGATGGCGGACGCGCAGGACGTGGCGCAGGAGGCGTACATGCGCATCGTGACGCTTAAGCGTCCCGACGCGCTGGCATCGCCGCGCGCCTACCTGTTCCATGTCGCCTCGAACCTGGCGGTGGACCGGCTGCGCATGCGCAAGGTCCGCGAAAACGCCGCAGTGGAGCTGCCGGAACACGATCTGCCGCTCCCGCCGGTTCCGGAGCGGCACGCCACGGCCAGCGAGCAGCTGCGCGCGTTGACCCGGGCGTTGAAGGAACTTCCCGCAAAGACCAGCCGCGCCTTCGTGCTGCACGTGATCGAAGGCAAGGACTTCTGCATGATCGCCAAGGCGATGAACGTGAGCGAACGGATGGTCCGCTACCATGTGGCCAACGCGCTCGCGCATTGCCGCAAACGCTTCGACGAAGCGGAGATCCCGTAATGGACAGCGGCATCGACCAACACATCCTCGACGACGCCGCGCGCTGGTGGGCCCTGCTGCGCGAACCCGACAGCAACGAGGACACCGTGGCGCGCTGGCTGGACTGGACGGAGGCCGACCCGCGGCATCTGCAGGCGTTCGAACGCATCAATGCGCTCGGCGGCGACCTGGCGACGCTCGATGCGGCAACGCGGGACGAGGTGGTGCGCAGGTTCGCGCCGCCGCGTTCGCGCTGGCGGCCGCTGCAGGTCGCGGCCTGCGTGGGCGTGCTGGCGCTCGGCGGCGCCCTGGCCTGGCGGCAGTTGCACCCGCCGCCGCTCACCCAGGTCTACAGCAGCGCGACCAGCCGCCACCAGGACATCGTGCTGGCGGACGGCTCGAAAATCGCGCTCGGCGGCGCCTCGCGGCTGAGCACCCGCTTCAGCGCCGCGCAGCGCCACGTGGACCTGATCGCCGGCGAGGCCTTCTTCGACGTGGCGCATCACGCCGGGCGCCCGTTCGTGGTCGACACCGGCGGCGTGTCGATCCTGGACGTGGGCACCGCCTTCGACGTCAGCCGCGACGGCGAACGCGTCGAAGTCGCGGTCACCGAAGGCCGGGTCCGCATCTACGGCGCCGGGCAGGTGCCGGCCGACGGCAGCGGCGGGCTGGAAGCGGTGGCCGGACAGCGCGTGTCCTACGATCCGGCCAAGCCCGCGCTGCAGGTCAGCCAGATCGACGTGGCGCAGGCCACCGCCTGGCGCGATCACCGGCTGGAGTTCGTCGATACGCCACTGGACACGGTGATCGCGCGGGTCAACCGCTACAGCGACCGGCCACTGCGCCTGGACGACCCGGCGCTTGGACGACTGAGCTTCACCGGCACCGTCGACACCCAGGCGACCGCGCAGTGGATCGAGGCCTTGCCGCAGGTGTTCCCGCTGCGGGTGCGCCAGGGAAAGGACGAGATCGTGCTGAGCCGCCGTTAGGCGATACCGCGCGCCGCCCGGGCTTAGGGGCGGCGGGCGCCCCCGCGTCGACGTCGCCGCGCGTGGCATAATTCGCGCTTCCGCTGGGGGGCGACGGGCAGTGCGTGGGCTGAGGCGACTGATCATCTGCGGCAGCCTGGCATTGCAGCTCGCACCCTGCCCCCCTGCCCTCGCCGTGCCACTCGCGCCCGACGCACGGCAGATCGGGTTCTCGATCCCGCCGCAGGCGCTGTCCACGGCGCTGATCGCGTACGGCAAGCAGGCCAACATGCAGGTGCTGACCGCCAGCCCGACCCTGGCCGGGATGCGCAGCGACGGGCTGCAAGGCATGTTCACCCCGGACGCGGCGCTGCAACGCCTGCTGCAATCGAGTGGCCTCGCGTACCGCATGCTCGATGCGAACACGGTGGCGGTCACCCCCGCCGCCACGGCGCCGGTCGATCCTGCGGATGTCGCCGATGCGCACCGCGCCGGCGCGCCAGCCAAGCTGCTGGAACAGGTCGACGCCGCGGCGCTGACCGAGCACGCCATGGGCGACGTGCCAGCCTATGCCAGCGACGCGCTGCGTTACGCCGCCGATTCCATCGCCGTGCCGCAGTCGGTGAACGTGGTCGCTCCGCATCTGCTGACCTCGCAACAGGTGCGCACCGTCGCCGACGCCCTGCGCAACGTGGCCAGCGTGCAGCAGATCGAAAATCCGTTGCGCGCGCCGCTGTTCAAGATCCGCGGCATCTACACCGGCAACGGCATGACCGACGGGATGCCGAACAGCTTCGTCGGCCTCGGCGGCTACCCGCCGATGATCGGCGTGGAGCGGGTCGAAGTGCTCAAGGGCCCGGAATCGATCCTCGGCGACAGCAACGGCGGCGACATGAGCGGACTGATCAACGTCGTCACCAAGCAACCGCTGCGCACACCGAAGCGCGAACTGAGCTACGTCCTCGGCGAGCGCGGCGACGTGCAGGCCGGGCTCGATGCGACCGGACCGATCGGCGCCACGCCGCTGAGCTATCGGCTCGTCGTCTCCGGCCAGCATGCCGATTCCACGGCGCAAGGCTACGGCCCGCGCAATGCCGCCTACCTGGCGCCGTCCATCGCCTGGCAGGGAGACGACAACCGCCTGGTGCTCGGCGTGCAGCGCGTGACCGATCGGCAGCCGGCCGCCGACCATGCCCTGCTGCTGCGCAACCGCGTGTCGGCGATGACGCCCAGGAGCTTGCGGCTGGGCAACGCACAGGACCACACCGCCTACCGCACCCAGCGCGCCTATTACCTGTTCGATCAGCGGCTCAGCGACCGCTGGCAACTGCGCAGCCGCGGCCAGTACGTGACCCAGGCGATCGACGCGCGCAACTGGGGCATGCTGTCGCCTTCGCCGAAGGGCGCCGTGCGCGCCTATGCCGAGGCGTACCGCAATACGACGGCGTACTACACCATCCAGAACGACCTGGTCGGCAGCTTCGGCGACGGACCGCTGCGGCAGACTGTGACCCTGGGCCTGGATTACACGCGCGCGCGGCTGGGCAGCAGCGATTACTTCATCCGCATGCACCGCAACCGCTACGACGTGTTCGGCGACGAGCGGCTGGGTCCGGTGCACTGGCCGCATTCGCGGCGCGGGATTCTGCATTACCCCGGCAGCCCGTGGTCGAGCCGGAGCGGCATCCTGCTGCAGGACCAGATCAGCATGGGCGAACGCTGGGACGTACTGCTGGCGCTGCGCCGCTCGGCGTACGAGATTTCCAGCTACGACGCCAAGGGCAAACTGCGCCAGTTGCGCCGGCGCCGCTGGGTGCCCAACGTCGGCGTGGTCTACAAGCTGACCCCGGAGGCGTCGCTGTACGCCAGCACCATGAACGGCTTTGCGCCGAGCGCCGTGCTCGGCAAGAACGGCCGGCCATTGCCGCCCGCGTTGTCGCGGCAAGTGGAGGTGGGGGCGAAGATCGATCTGTTCGAGCACCGGGCGCGGCTCAGCGCCGCCTACTACCAGATCACCGTCGACCGCAGCTTCGACCTGGTGCTGGCGCATCCGTCGTACTTCGCCAGACCGATCGACAGCCAGAGCAACCACGGGCTGGATCTCGACTTCGTCGGCGCCCTCGCCCCCGGCCTGGAACTGAGCAGCAGCCTGGCGCTGGCCCGCATCGGCCGGCGCGACGGTACGCCGACCCTCGGCGTGCCGCGCACCCGCTTCACCCTGTGGAGCAGCTACCAGTTCCAGGACAGCCGCTGGAGCGGCTGGGGCGTGGCCGGCGGCATCCTGGCGCGCGATCACACCGTCGGCCGCCGCCTGGCCGGCGGCTATTTCAAGATTCCCGGGCAGGCCAGCGTGGACGCGAACGTGTCCTATCGCACCGAGACCTGGGGCGTGACCGTGGGCATGCGCAACGTCTTCGATCGGCGACTGTACGCCGACGAGTTCGACGAGACCTTCGTGCCGCTGCCGGACGGCCGCAGCCTGTTGCTGACCGGCACCTATCGGTTCTAGCGCGCGTTGTCGCGACCGACGCGGCAGGCGTCGGCCGCGCTCAGGCCTCGGTGGAGGCCTGCGGCGCCTCTTCGACCTGGCCGAGTTCGTGCAGCAGTGCCGTGGCGTAGCTGCCCGGCGGCAGTGCGAAGCGCAGTTCCAGCGCGTCGTCCTGCCCGTCCAGCCAGCGCCATTGCAGGTCGGCCACGCGCAGGCGGGTCGCTCGCCGCTCCTGCTTCAGGCCCTCGCGCTCCAGGCCGTCGCGCAGACGCTGCGCGACCGCCTCGTCCAGCACCGCCAGTTCCAGCGCACGCGCCGCCTCGGAGCTGCGCAGCTCGCCGGCGCCCCACAGCGGCGCGGACGGATGGATGTCGAAGCGCTGCAAGCGTTCGGCCAGCGCCTCCGACCACGGCTCCGGACCGAACACGCTGCGGCTGCCGTCGAGCATCCACACTTCGCCCTCCAGCGCACTGTCCCAGTTGCCGGCGGCCACGCGGGCGGCCAGCACCCGGTTGAACAGCTCCGAACGGGCCGCCGACAGCAGCAGCGAGCGCTGCTCGCGGCGCACGCGGCGGCCGCCGAACATCGCCAGCGCGGCGCCGACGTTGCCGCCATCGCGGCCGAACCGTTGCTCGCCGAACCAGTTGGGAATGCCGCGCGCGGCGATCTGCGCCAGCCGCGCCTCGATCGCGCTGCGCTCGCCGCGCACCTCGCGCAACACCAGCACGAAGCCGTTGCCGGCCAGCGCGCCACGCGGCAACTTGCGGTTGTGCCAGTGCGCTTCCAGCACCTGCAGATCCGCGTCCTGCAGGCTGTCCAGCGCCGGCGCCACGCGCTTGGGCAGATGCACCGAGAAGCGCTGGGTGGTGACCGCATGGCGGTCCTTCATGCCGGCGTAGCCGATCGCCAGTTCCGCCACCCCCGCCCACTGCGCCAGGCGGCGCGCGGCGAAGGCGGTGTTCATGCCGCGCTTGCGCACGGTCAGCAGCAGGTGCTCGCCCTCGCCGCTGGGCGCGAATGCGGGCAGTTCGTCGACCTGGAAATCCTCGGCGGTGCTGCGCATGCGCGCCTGCAACGGCGCGGCGCCGAACGCACGCGGCAACTCGCTCACAGCGCCACCAGCAGGGCCACGGCCTGCGCCGCAATGCCTTCGCCACGGCCGGTGAAGCCGAGCCTCTCGCTGGTGGTGGCCTTGACGCTCACGCAGTCCAGTTCGACCTGCAGCAGCGCCGCCAGGCGCTCGCGCATTGCCTGCGCATGCGGGCCGACCTTGGGCCGTTCGCAGATCACGGTGATGTCGGCATTGCCCAGGCGCCAGCCGCGCGCGTGCAGCAGGCCGACGCAGTGATCGAGAAACTGCGCACTGTCGGCGCCCTTCCAGCGCGGATCGGACGGGGGAAAATGCTGGCCGATGTCGCCCAGCGCCAGCGCGCCGAGCAAGGCGTCGCACAGGGCGTGGATCACCACGTCGCCGTCGCTGTGGGCCAGTACGCCGCGCTCGTGCGCCACGCGCACGCCGCCGAGCATGATGTGGTCGCCCTCGCCGAAGGCGTGGACGTCGTAGCCCTGGCCGATGCGGATGCGGGGAAGTTCAGACATTGGCATGGAGACATCCCACGAAAAATGAAAAAGGACGGAGCACGCGCCGCGCCACGGCGGCCGCATCCGACGCCAGGCGCATCACGACTGCCGCGCGCGCTGGAACAGTTCGAACTCGAAACGCGCCAGGTCGGCCGGTGTGGTGACCTTGAAATTGTCTTCGGCGCCCTCGACCAGCAGCGGCCGCAGCCCCAGCAACTCCATCGCCATCGCGTCGTCGGTGACCTCGACCCCGGCCGCGGCCGCCTGCTCCAGGGCCCGGCTCAGTTGCATGCGCCGGAACAGTTGCGGGGTCAGCGCGCGCCACAGGCGCTCGCGCGGTTCGGTGCCATCGATGCCGCCGTCGTCGCCAGCGCGCTTGAGCGTGTCGCGCACCGGCGCGGCCAGGATCGCGCCGACCGGATCGCCGCGCCCCGCCTCCAGCAGCCGGTCCAGGTCGGCCAGCGCCAGGTTCGGCCGCGCCGCATCGTGCACCAGCACAAAGTCGTCCGCCTTCACCGACTCCGGCAAGGCATGCAACGCGGCCAGCACCGAGCCGGCACGGCTGCCGGCGCCCAGGCAGGTCAGGACCGGCTTGCCAGCCAGTTCGGTCCAACCCGGCCACTGTGCATCGTCCACGCCCAGCGCCACCATCGCCCCGGCCACCGCCGGATGCGCCAGCAGCGCTTCCAAGGCATGCGCCAGCAACGGGCGCCCGCCCGCCTGCAGGTACTGCTTGGGCGTGGCGCCGCCGAAACGGGTGCCGCGGCCAGCCGCCGGGACCACGGCCCAGACGGTGGCCATCAGGGCTGCTCGCCCGGCGCCGGCGTCACAGGCGCCGGCTGCGCGCCGGCTGCCGTGCCGGCCGGCGCGGTCGACACCGGCGCGTTCTCGACCACGCGGTAGAACTTTTCGCCCGGTTTGATCATGCCCAGTTCGCTACGCGCGCGCTCCTCGATCGCCGCCTCGCCGTCCTTGAGGTCCTTGACCTCGGCGGCGAGCGCGGCGTTGCGTTGCTGCAGACCTTCGTTGTCGCGCTTCTGGTGCTCGACCTGACTTTCGAGCACCAGCACTTCGCCGGAATTGCCCGGGCCGAGCCAGAAACGGTACTGCAGCCACGCCAGCAGTCCCGCCAGCACCAGCAGCAGCCAGCGCCAGTTGCGCACGGCTTATCGCTTGAGCGAGACGAACGCGTCGCGCCCGGCGTAGCGCGCGGCGCTGCCGAGCGCTTCCTCGATGCGCAGCAGCTGGTTGTACTTGGCCACGCGATCGCTGCGGCACAGCGAGCCGGTCTTGATCTGGGTGGCGGTGGTGGCCACGGCGATGTCGGCGATGGTGGTGTCCTCGGTCTCGCCGGAACGGTGCGAGACGATGGCTGCGTAGCCGGCCTTGTCGGCCATGGCGATGGCTTCCAGGGTCTCGGTCAGGGTGCCGATCTGGTTGACCTTGATCAGGATCGCGTTGGCGGTGCCGGACTCGATGCCCTGCTTGAAGATCTTCGGGTTGGTCACGAACAGGTCGTCGCCGACCAGTTGCACCTTGCTGCCGATGCGATCGGTGAGCAGCTTCCAGCCGGCCCAGTCGTCCTCGGCCAGGCCGTCCTCGATGCTGACGATCGGATACTGCGCGGCCCAGTCGGCGAGGAAGTCGACGAACTGCTCGCTGGTCAGGCGCTTGCCCTCGCCCACCAGGTGGTACTTGCCGTTGTCGTAGAACTCGCTCGAGGCCACGTCCAGGCCCAGCAGCACGTCCTCGCCAGCGGTGTAGCCGGCCTTGCCGATCGCTTCCAGGATGGTGTCCAGCGCTTCCACGTTGCTGCGGAAGTCCGGGGCGAAGCCGCCCTCGTCGCCGACCGCGGTGGACAGGCCGTGGCCCTTCAGCACCGACTTCAGCGCGTGGAAGATCTCGGTGCCGGCGCGCAGCGCCTCGGAGAACGAGGCGGCGCCGACCGGCAGCACCATGAACTCCTGGAAATCGACGTTGTTGTCGGCATGCGCGCCGCCGTTGATGATGTTCATCATCGGCACCGGCAGCGCCAGGTTGGCGGTGTTGCCCGCGGCCAGCGACTGCCACAGCGGCTGCTTGCGCGAGGCGGCAACGGCATGGGCGTTGGCCAGCGAGACGCCGAGCAGCGCGTTGGCGCCCAGGCGGCCCTTGTTCTCGGTGCCGTCCAGGTCGATCAGGCGGCGGTCCAGGCCCTGCTGGTCGGCGGCGTCGAAGCCCTTCAGCGCGCTGGCGATGGTGGTGTTGACGTTCTCCACCGCCTTGCGCACGCCCTTGCCCAGGTAGCGGGTCTTGTCGCCGTCGCGCAGCTCGACCGCTTCCTTGGTGCCGGTGGACGCGCCCGAGGGTACCGCGGCACGACCGAACGAACCGTCCTCCAGGATGACATCGGCTTCCAGCGTGGGATTGCCGCGGCTGTCGAGGATTTCACGGGCGTGGATGCTGCGGATCGTACTCATGGGCGGGCCGGTTACCTGTAGGAAGAGGGGGCGGAAACGAATGCCGGCTGATTATCCCCGGCCGCCGGTTCCTTGCCAAATGCCGCCTCAGCCGGCGCCCATCAGGCCCAGCGGGATTCCGCTGAGGAAGAGCAGGATCAAGACCAGCATCGCCAGCAGCAGGCCGCCGGCGATGCCGGCCAGGAGGCGGCCGCGGCGCTGCGTCCAACTCAGCGCGGCGGCGATCGTCGCGCCCACCGCAGCCACTGCCACTACCAGCAGGGCGATCACCATCCAGAACAGCATGGCCAGGAAATGATCGCCGTGGCTGGGCGTGCCAATCCCACTGGAGAAGGCGAACAGCGCCACGACCAGCGCCGCCCACGCCAGCAACGACAACAACAAGGCACACAGCCCCCAAGGCCAGGCGCCGGCCCGCTCGGGTGCGGTCATCGCCGAGGCTCCGAGAAGGCGACGAACACCCGGCAGCCCGCACCCGGCCAGGATCGGCACAGCCGCAGCGGCGGCGGCGCACGCCTCACGCGAAGCGCGAGAACCCGTGTTTCTTGGTCACCGCGTCCAGTTCCATCAGCGTTTCCAGCAGCGCTTCCATCTGATCCAGCGGCCACGCATTGGGGCCGTCGGACAGTGCCTTGGACGGGTCCGGATGGGTCTCGGCGAACACGCCGGCGACGCCCACGGCCACCGCCGCGCGCGCCAGCACCGGCACGAACTCGCGCTGGCCGCCGGAACTGCCGCCCTGCCCGCCCGGCAACTGCACCGAATGGGTGGCATCGAACACCACCGGGCAGCCGGTCTCGCGCATCACGCTCAGCGAGCGCATGTCGCTGACCAGGTTGTTGTAGCCGAAGCTGGCGCCGCGCTCGCAGACCATGATCTGCTCGTTGCCGGTGGACTTGGCCTTCTCCACCACCGGCTTCATGTCCCACGGCGACAGGAACTGGCCCTTCTTGATGTTGACCGGCTTGCCGGCGGCGCACACGTTCTTGATGAAATCGGTCTGCCGCACCAGGAACGCCGGGGTCTGCAGCACATCCACCACCGCCGCCACCTCGTGCATCGGCGTGTATTCGTGCACGTCGGTCAGCACCGGCACGCCGATCTGGGTCTTCACCGCCTCCAGCACCTTCAGCCCTTCCTCCAGGCCGGGGCCGCGGAAGCTGGTGCCGGAGGTGCGGTTGGCCTTGTCGAAGCTGGACTTGAAGATGAAGTTGATGCCCAGCCGGCCAGTGATCTCCTTGAGCCTGCCGGCGACGTCGAGCTGCAGTTGCATCGACTCGATCACGCACGGGCCGGCGATCAGGAACAGCGGCCGGTCCAGGCCGACGTCGAATCCACAGAGCTTCATTGATTACCTTCCGGAGGTTCAGAGGGGCGCGGGAGGGGCGCAGGGACGGAGCCGCCGCCAAACCTGCCGGCAGCCCAGATGAGTGCGCCGATCAGCGCCAGCGGCGCAGCTAGCCCCACCGCCGCGATCAGGCAATACATCAGCCCCATCCCATAGCTATCGGCCAAGCCGGTGCTGCTGCGCCAGGAGAAATAGACCAGCAAGGCCGCAGGAAACACCAGCACCGCCGCCGCAAAGAACCAGCGCGCGACCCTGCTCTCGCTGCTGCGCTCGGTCGCAGTCACGCCCTGGCTTCCTTGAGCAGCTTGCCGCCGGCCTTGCGCTCGCGCGCGGCGCGCACGAAGCCAATGAACAACGGATGGCCGTCGCGCGGCGTGGACAGGAATTCCGGGTGCGCCTGGCAGGCCAGGAACCACGGATGCGTCTCGCGCGGCAACTCCACCATCTCCACCAGGGTGTCGTCCATCGACTTGGCGGCAATCACCAGGCCGGCGTCCTCGAGCTGGGTGCGATAGCGGTTGTTGAACTCGTAACGGTGGCGATGGCGCTCGGCGACCACGTCCTTGCCGTACAGCTCGCGCGCCAGCGTGCCCGGCTTGAGCCGCTGCTCCTGCAAACCCAGGCGCATGGTGCCGCCGAGGTCGGACTTCTCGTCGCGCTTCTCGACATCGCCAGTGGCGGTGCGCCATTCGGTGATCAGGCCGATCACCGGGTACGGCGATTGCCGGTCGTTCTCGGTGCTGTTGGCCGCGTCCAGCCCGGCGACATGCCGCGCATAGTCGACCACCGCAGCCTGCATGCCGTAGCAGATGCCGAAGTACGGCACGCCGTGCTGGCGGGCGTAGCGCGAGGTCAGCACCTTGCCTTCGAAACCGCGGTCGCCGAAGCCACCCGGCACCAGGATGCCGTCCACGTCGGCCAGGGCCGCCATGTCGCTGCCTTCCAGGTCCTGCGCTTCCAGCCACTTCAGGTTGACCTTGGTGCGCTGGCGCAGGCCGCCGTGCTTGAGCGCCTCGCCGACCGACTTGTACGCGTCCTGATGGTCGACGTACTTGCCGACCACGGCGATGGTGACCTCGTCGAGCGGATGCTTGATCGCGTCGACCACGGCTTCCCACTCCGACAGGTTGGCCGCGCCGACCTTGTCGCGCAGCTTGAACTGGTCGATGACGATCTCGTCCAGGCCCTGCCGGTGCAACTCCAGCGGCATGCCATAGAGCACGTCGATGTCGGCGGCGCTGATCACCGCGCGCTCGGAGACGTTGGTGAACAGCGCGATCTTGCGCCGCTCCGAATCCGGGATCGCCTGCTCCGAGCGGCACAGCAGCACGTCCGGCTGGATGCCGATCGAGCGCAGTTCCTTGACCGAATGCTGGGTCGGCTTGGTCTTCAGTTCGCCGGCCGCGGCGATGTACGGCACCAGGGTGAGGTGCATGAACATGGCCTTCTCGGCGCCGCGCTCGGTGCGCACCTGACGGATCGCCTCCAGGAACGGCAGCGACTCGATGTCGCCGACGGTGCCGCCGATCTCGACCAGGGCCACGTCGTAGCCGGCGGTGGCTTCATCCACGCAGCGACGGATCTCGTCGGTGATGTGCGGAATCACCTGCACGGTGGCGCCGAGGTAGTCGCCGCGGCGCTCCTTGCGAATCACGTTCTCGTAGATGCGCCCGGTGGTGACCGAATTCTTGCGCGACAGGCGCGTGCGCACGAAGCGCTCGTAATGCCCCAGGTCCAGGTCGGTCTCGGCGCCGTCGTCGGTGACGTACACCTCGCCGTGCTGGAACGGGCTCATCGTGCCCGGGTCGACGTTGATGTAGGGGTCCAGCTTCATCATCGTGACCGACAGGCCACGTGCTTCGAGAATGGACGCAAGCGAAGCGGCCGCGATGCCCTTGCCAAGCGAGGACACTACGCCGCCGGTAACGAAGATCAGGGGGGTCATGGCTCAAAGGCCTCCCGGAAAGCCATAGTTTAACGGGTGAAGCGGATTTGCCCAAGCGCTTTTGCGCAACGGCCGCCCCACAAAAAAGCGACGCCCCGGGCGACCGGGGCGTCGTGTGCAGGAAACCGTGCGCAGGCTCAGGGCTTGCGCGCTTCCTCTTCCTCTTCCTTCTTCGGCGCGGCCGCATCCTTGCCGGCCCTGTGCTCGGCGGCCGCGGCGGCGCGGCGCTTGGCCTTGGCGTCGGCCTCGGCCTTTTCCTTGGCGACCTGCGCCTCGTAGGCGGCGGCACCGGAGGCGGCCGGATCGGCGCTCTGCGCCTGGGCCATCGCGACCGGCACGGCCACCGCGGCGGCGACCAGGGCGGCCAGGGTCAACAGCTTGCGAACGTTCATGGCGGACTCCTTTGGGACGTGCGACGAAGATGTGGGTGACGTCGCGGTTTTTCCAGGGCCAGCGTAGCGTGGAGCCCCCGCACCCGCCCTGAACACCGGCGACGTGCAAAAAACCGCCGCAGACCGCACACTTCCGGATCTGCTTCGCGCCACCTGCTGAGACGCATGAATACCCGCTACAACGCCGCCGACATCGAAGTTCTCTCTGGCCTGGACCCGGTCAAGCGCCGGCCCGGCATGTACACCGACACCGCACGCCCCAACCACCTGGCCCAGGAAGTCATCGACAACGCCGTGGACGAGGCCCTGGCCGGCCATGCCCGGCACATCGAGGTGACGCTGTACAAGGACGGAAGCTGCGAGGTGTCCGACGACGGCCGCGGCATGCCGGTGGACATCCATCCGGAAGAGAAGATCTCCGGCGTCGAACTGATCCTCACCCGGCTGCATGCCGGCGGCAAGTTCAGCGACCGCAACTACACCTTCAGCGGCGGCCTGCACGGCGTCGGCGTCAGCGTGGTCAATGCGCTATCCAATCGGGTGGAACTGTTCATCAAGCGCGAAGGCAACGAGTACCGCATGGCCTTCGCCGACGGCCACGCCGCCTCCAAGCTGGAGATCGTCGGCAGCGTCGGCAAGAAGAACACCGGCACGCGTCTGCGCTTCTGGCCGGATCCGAAGTACTTCGACACGCCGAAGTTCGTGGTGCGCGCGCTGCGCCACCTGCTGCGCGCCAAGGCGGTGCTGTGCCCCGGCCTGACCGTCAAGCTGCACGACGAGGCCACCGGCGAGCAGGACACCTGGTATTTCGAGGACGGCCTGCGCGACTACCTGCGCGGCGAACTGGCCGAGCGCGAGCTGCTGCCGGCCGAGCTGTTCGTCGGCAGCCTGAAGAAGGACCGCGAGATCGTCGACTGGGCGGTGGCCTGGGTGGTGGAAGGCGAGCTGGTGCAGGAAAGCTACGTCAACCTGATCCCCACCGCGCAGCACGGCACCCACGTCAACGGCCTGCGCAGCGGCCTCACCGACGCGCTGCGCGAGTTCTGCGATTTCCGCAACCTGCTGCCGCGCGGCGTGAAGCTGGCGCCGGAAGACGTGTGGGACCGCGTGGCGTTCGTGCTCTCGCTGAAGATGACCGACCCGCAGTTCAGCGGCCAGACCAAGGAACGCCTGTCCTCGCGCCAGGCCGCCGGCTTCATCGAAGGCGCCGCGCACGATGCCTTCAGCCTGTGGCTGAACCAGAACGTGGAGACCGGCACGCGCATCGCGCAGATCGCCATCGACCGCGCTAGCGCGCGGCTGAAGACCGAGAAGCAGATCGTGCGCAAGAAGGTCACCCAGGGTCCGGCGCTGCCGGGCAAGCTGGCCGACTGCATCAGCCAGGACCTCTCGCGCACCGAACTGTTCCTGGTCGAGGGCGACTCGGCGGGCGGCAGCGCCAAGCAGGCCCGCGACAAGGATTTCCAGGCGATCCTGCCGCTGCGCGGCAAGATCCTCAACACCTGGGAAGTGGCCTCCGGCAGCGTGCTGGCCTCGGAGGAAGTGCACAACCTGGCGATCGCGATCGGCTGCGATCCCGGCAAGGAGGAGATCGACGGCCTGCGCTACGGCAAGGTGGTGATCCTGGCCGACGCCGACTCCGACGGCCTGCACATCGCGACCCTGCTGACCGCGCTGTTCCTGCGCCACTTCCCCGCCCTGGTGCGCGCCGGCCACGTGTTCGTGGCGATGCCGCCGCTGTTCCGCGTGGACGTGGGCAAGCAGGTGTTCTATGCGCTGGACGAGGAAGAGAAGCGCTCGCTGCTGGACAAGATCGAACGCGAGAAGATCAAGGGCCAGGTCAGCGTCACCCGCTTCAAGGGCCTGGGCGAGATGAATCCGCAGCAGCTGCGCGAATCCACCATCCACCCGGACACCCGGCGCCTGGTGCAGCTGACCGTGGACGACGGCGACCAGACCCGCTCGCTGATGGACATGCTGCTGGCCAAGAAGCGCGCCGGCGACCGCAAGCAGTGGCTGGAGACCAAGGGCGACCTGGCGTCGCTGGAGGTCTGAGGCCGGGTGCGCGCGCTGGCGCTTCCAGTCAGCGCGTGCGCGGTCGTGCAGATGCCGCTTCTCCGGCCGGCTCGGCGAGAGCCGTGTCGGGTTTGCACTAGCGGGTTGTGACTGCTCCCGAAAGCATCGTGTGGAAGCGACCTCAGTCGCGACGCGCGAAGCAGGCAGATGCCGGGGCATCATGCCGTCGGGACTGAAGTCCCTCCCACAACATCCCTGCCTGCGCGCCGCACGACCGGCGGATGCCGTCAGCTGCCTGCGCGACATTGACGCCGCCTGGGCCCTCAGCCACGCGCAGGCGCCGCCGGCACCACGCCGGTACAGTCGTGATCCTGCAGTTCCTCCGCACCGACCCCATCGCCGGGAAGCGCGGTGGCGGCCAGCAGCACGAAGCCGGGACGGCCATCGAACTCCGCGCCGACCACCGCCAGGGTCTGGTGCACCATGCTCTGCTGCGGCGGCAGGCTGCGCGCCAGCAGCGTCAGCGGATTCGCATCCAGTTCTTCGCCCTCCACGCGCATCGCCCGATAGGCGTGACCGTGCAACGGCTGCGGCAACGGCGCCCAGGTAGGGCCGATCGACGCCTGCATCGCCTGCAACTGGTCGCGCACCTGCGGCGCCAGGCAATCGATATGGACATGCAACTGGTCCTGCGAACGCGCCGAGGGCGGGTTGATCGTCAGGCTGGTCAGTTCGCGCGGCAGCGGCCGGTTCAACAACCGCTCGACCCGGGTGCGCGCCTGCCAGGCCAGGCCCAGCCAGTTCGGCGCGCCGGCGGCACGCGCGCGCGGATCTTCGATCCCGCTCACCGGCACCGTCGGAATCAGCAGGTACTGGTAGTCGCCGCGCAGGTCCTTCATCAAGGCATAGCGTTGGCCTGGCTCGGCATGCACTTCGCTGCAAGGGGCCGGATCGGCGCCGGCGCGCGCCTGCGGCAGGCAGCGCGTGCTCAACAGCCGCCACAGGCGCTGGCGATCGTGGGCATGCGGATCGTGCGCCGCCGGCGACTCGGCCACGGACGGCGGCGCTGGCACGCTGGCGCAGCCGGCCAGCAACACCGCCAGGAACAGGCTTAGCGGCAGGCGAAAACGAAGGACGGGCATGCGCAACGGACCGGACACGGGACGGACCGGCGATTGTAGCCAGCGCCGATGAACCGGCATGACTAGGGCGTGTCACCCATCCCCGAGCATGCCGCGCCGCGATTGCGCGTGCCTGTGGCAAGGAAGAGCGAGGAAGTGGACGTCCGTCCACGCCCGAGCGATGACGCGGCCACGGGCGCGCGCAACCGCGGCCCTTCGGGTTGGGCCTGGCAGGCGCGCTGCCGGCGCCGCGCGGCTTGACCTGACGGCCAGTCAGGCGCTGCGCCACGCAACGCCGGCAACGCGCCTGCCAGACCCAACGCGGCATACTCGGGGATGGGTGACACGCCCTAGGCCGCGCCGCCACCGACCATGGCTTTGTGCACATCCGCCGCGCCGACGCCGCGGCCTAGCATGCCGGCTCCCTTCCTGCGAGCGACCGTCCGTGCCGACCTTCCCTTCCGTGCTGCTGGCCGTGCTGCTGGCGGCGATGCCGATGACCGCGGCGCTGGCCGCCGATGCCGATGCGGGCAATGCCGACAAGGGCGACAAGCCCGCCGCCGCCGAACCGGCGCCGCTGCCGGCCGACGCGCAGACCAGCCAATCCACCCAGCTCGACGGCCGCACCCTGCGCTACACGGTCAAGGTCGGCACGCTGCCGGTGAAGGACAAGCAGGGCAAGGTCGTCGCCGACGTGGTCTATACCGCCTACACCATGGACGGCAAGGACCGTCCGGTCACCTTCGCGCTCAACGGCGGCCCCGGCGCGGCCTCGGTGTACCTCAACCTGGGCGCGATCGGGCCGAAGGTGGTGGCGTTCGGCAGCGAGGGCGACAGCGCCTCGGCGCCGGCGCAGCTGCGCGACAACCCCGGCACCTGGCTGGACTTCACCGACCTGGTGTTCATCGACCCGGTCGGTACCGGCTTCAGCCGCTCGCGTATCCCCGACGAGCAGGCCAAGAAGCAGTTCTACAACCCGCAGGCCGACATCGAGTACCTCTCGCGCACCATCTACGACTGGCTGCTGAAGAACCAGCGCCTGCAGTCGCGCAAGTACCTGGTCGGCGAGAGCTACGGCGGCTTCCGCGGCCCGCGCATCACCCACTACCTGCAGACCAAGCTCGGCGTGGCGATGAACGGCGTGGTCCTGGTCTCGCCGTATCTGAACCCGACCCTGGACGACAACGGCGACGTCTCGCCGCTGCCGTGGATGCTGACCCTGCCGTCGATCACCGCCGCACGCCTGGAACGCGAGGGCAAGCTGACCCCGGAAGCGATGCGCCAGGTGATCGACTACACCCGCGGCGACTACGTCACCGCGCTGCTGCGCGGGCGCTCCGACCCGGCCGGCACCACCCGCATGATCCAGCAGGTGACCGCGATGACCGGCCTGGACCCGGCCTTCGTGCGCCGCGCCGGCGGCCGCCTGGAGACCCAGGCCTACCTGCGCGAGGTGTTCCGCGACAAGGGCGAACTGGGCAGCCGCTACGACTCCAACGTCACCGCCTTCGACCCGTTCCCCAACGCCCCCGAGCAGCGCGCCAACGACCCGCTGCTGGACAGCATCATCGCCCCCACCACCACCGCGATGGTCGATTTCGTGACCCGCGTGGTCGGCTGGAAGGTCGACGCCCGCTACGAGGCGCTGAACTACGACGTGAACCGGCTGTGGGACTGGGACGACGAACTGCGCAAGGGTTCGGTGACGCAGTTGCGCCAGTCGGTGGCGATCGACCCGAAGCTGCGCGTGCTGATCGTGCACGGCTGGAACGACCTGTCGTGCCCGTTCATGGGCTCGGTGCTGACTGTGGACCAGATGCCGGTGATGGGCAACGACCCGACCCGCGTGCAGGTCAAGAACTACCCCGGCGGCCACATGTTCTACAACCGCGCCGACAGCCAGCGCGCGCTGCGTCAGGACGTGATGGCGATGTATCGGGCGAATTGATGGGAATGGGGAATTGGGAATGGGGAATCGCAAAAGCGGCTCCCCATTCGTCGAGACAATACCCCGACCTGCGTGGTTCGGGAGTGCTATCGCGATGGAGTTACTTGGCTACGCGACGTCGCCACGCAGGCAACACTCGTTGCGACAAGAGGACGTAAGACGTATCCAGATTCCTTTCGGAGGGCGACATCGTCACCGTTCGCGGGAAATCTATGCTTTTACGATTCCCGTTTCCCCACTCCCGATTCCCGGCTCACTCACACCCACCCAGCCAAGGCGAATCCGCGGAAAATCAGATACGCCACGCCGGCAGCGGCCGGGATCGTCAGGATCCAGGCCCAGACGATGCGTTCGATGACGCCGAAGCGCAGCGAGCGCGGGTTCTTGGCGAAGCCCACGCCCATGATCGCGGTGGAGATGCTGTGGGTGGTGGACACCGGCATGCCGAAGTGCGCGGCCAGGGTCAGGATCGTGGCCGAGCTGGTCTCCGCGGCGAAGCCATGGATCGGATGCAGCTTGACCATCTTGTGGCCCAGGGTCTTGATGATCTTCCAGCCGCCGGAGGCGGTGCCGGCGGCCATCACCACCGCGCAGGTCAGCACGATCCAGGTGGCGATGCCCTGCCCCTGGCTGGCGTCGGGATGCAGGAACGCCAGCCACGACGGCAGTTCGTCCAGGGCGCCGGTGCTCTGCGCGCCGATCAGGGTCATGGCGATGATGCCCATGGTCTTCTGTGCGTCGTTGTGGCCGTGCGCATAGCCCATGTACGCGGCCGAGGCGATCTGCGCCTTGCCGAAGAAGGCATTGACCCAGCGCGGCCGCGCCAGCCGCCCGAGCGGGCCGCCCAGCTTGGCCAGGCCGGCGATCGCCGCCCACAGCAACAGCATCACCGCGATGCCGAGCAGGAAGCCGGCGATCGGCGAGGTGACCATCGGCACGAACACCTTCCACAGCAGGCCCTTGTTCTTGGCCCAGTCGCCGAGGTTCTGCGACCAGATCAGCGCGCCCCAGTCGTTGTGCGCGGCAGCCAGGCCGGCGCCGCACAGGCCGCCGATCAACGCATGCGAGGACGAGGACGGCAGGCCCTTCCACCAGGTGATCAAGTTCCAGACGATGCCGCCGAGCAGCGCGCACAGCACCACCTGCGGGGTCACCGCGACCACGTCGGTGTTGAGCAGGCCGGAGGCGATGGTCATCGCCACGGCGGTGCCGGTCAGCGCGCCGACCAGGTTCATCGCCGCGGCCAGCATCACCGCCCAGCCGGGGCTGAGCACCTTGGTGGCGACCACCGTGGCGATCGAGTTGGCGGTGTCGTGGAAGCCGTTGATGAACTCGAACACCAGCGCCGCCAGGATCACGATCAGGACCAGGGTCAGCATCGGCGCGCCTCCACGCACGCGGCGGCGGCGGCCGGCGCGCGCAGGGCGCCACGGCCGCGCAGGCAGCAACTCCGCAGCGCGTCCATCAGGAGTTCTTCAGCACGATCTGGTAGACCACCACGCCGGCCTCGCGGCAACGGTCGATGGCCTTCTCCAGGATTTCGAAGAACTCCTTGAGCAGGAACATCTGCAGGTTGTCCAGGCGCCCGGAGTAGATGTCGCGGTACAGCTCCAGCATCAGCCGGTCGGCCTCGTTCTCCAGCGAGCGCAGCTTGTCGTTGAGCGCACTCATCCGGTCCAGGTTCATGTGGCGCAGGTCGTGGACCATCTCCACGACCACCGCCGCGGCCTGCTCCAGCATCGCCGAGCGCGGCGCGAAATCGATGTGCTCCAAGTGCTGGATCGCCAGCGAATAGCGATCGGCGAACTTCTCCACCTGCTTGGGAATCTTGTACAGGGCCGAGCCCAGCGCCTCGATGTCCTCGCGCTCGATCGGGGTCATGAAGCTGTCCACCAGCGCCTGGCCGATCTTGTCGGAGGCCGCGCGCTCGCGCAGGCGCGCCAGCTTGAAGCCGTCCAGCGCCGGCTGCCGGTCGGACTCGCGCATCATCGCGTGCAGGGCCTTGGTGCTGTCGTAGGCGGCCTGTGCCGCCTCGTCGAGCAGGGTGTAGAACTGCTTGCCGGAACCGAAGATGGTCTGCAACGAAAACATGCAACGCGCTTCCCGCCGTCGCGGGGAGGACGGCACTGGGGCGGAATTATGACTGTTTGCTGACACCTGCGGGTAGTCGCGGCCCCGGGCCGGCCCTGGCGACGTCGGCGCGGCGTGGACGCGGCCCCCGCCCGGGTTTGTTACCATCGCCGCCGCGCCCTTCGCGGGCGCACCCTATGGACGACCACCCCACACCCCCTGCCCCCG
>NZ_NMPP01000034.1:0-52900 GCF_009192885.1 Xanthomonas sp. LMG 12462
CGCGCCACCTTCTCCCGGGGGGAGAAGGGAGCGGAGTGGAGGTGTTGCCGCTGCATGGCGAATTGCCGGTGGAACAGCAGAGCAAGGTGCTGCAGCCGGATCCGCAGGGGCGGCGGCGTGTGGTGCTGGCGACCAACGTCGCCGAGTCCTCGGTGACGCTGCCCGGGGTGCGCGTGGTGATCGACGCCGGGCTGGCGCGGGAGCCGCACTACGATCCCAACAGCGGCTTCTCGCGGCTGGACGTGACCGCCATCGCCCAGGCCTCGGCCGATCAGCGCGCCGGCCGCGCCGGCCGTGTCGCCAGCGGCTGGGCCTACCGGCTGTGGCCGCAATCGCAACGCCTGGAGGCGCAACGCCGCGCCGAGATCCTGCAGGTGGAACTGGCCGGGCTGGCGCTGGAACTGGCCGCCTGGGGCAGCGATGGGCTGCGCTTCGTCGATCCGCCACCGCCCGGCGCGCTGGCCGCCGCCCGCGAGCTGCTGCAGCGGCTGGGCGCGCTCGGTCCGAACGGGACCATCACCACCAGCGGCCGGCGCATGCTCGCGCTGGGCACGCATCCGCGGCTGGCGGCGATGCTGCTGGCGGCCGGCGATGCACGCGCGCAGGCCCTGGCCTGCGACCTCGCCGCGCTGATCGAAGCGCGCGATCCGCTACGCCAGGGCGGCGATGCGCTGGCCGCGCGCTGGCGCGCCCTGGCCGCATTTCGCCGCGGCCGCGTGCCGCACGACGCCAACCGCGGCGCGCTGGCGGCGATCGACGCGGCGGCCAAGCAGTGGCGGCGGCGCCTGCGCAGCGACGCCACCGCGCCGGACAGCGTGGAGGCGCACGAACTCGGCGATCTGCTGGCGCACGCCTTTCCCGACCGCGTCGGCACGCGTCACCCCAGCGATCCGCTGCGCTACCAGCTGGCCAATGGCCGCAGCGTGCGTTTGTTCGACAACAGCGACCTGCGCGGCGAGCCCTGGCTGGTCGCCACCGAGCTGCGCCACGAGGCCAAGGACGCGCTGCTGCTGCGCGCCGCACCGGTGGACGAGCGCTACCTGCGCGCGCAGTTTCCGCAGCGCTTCGCACAGGAAGACGTGGTGCGCTGGGACCCGGAACGGCGCGCGCTCACGGCGCTGCGCGAAACCCGTTTCGACCGCATCGTGCTCGACAGCCGCCCCGCCGGCCGGGTCGAACCGGCGCAGGCAGCCGCGGCGCTGACCGAGGCGGTGCGCGAACTCGGACTGCAGGCGCTGCCCTGGAGCGAGAACCTGTCGCAATGGCGCGCACGGGTGACGGGACTGCGCCAGTGGATGCCGGAACTGGACCTGCCGGACCTGGGCGATGCCGCGCTGCTGGCCAGCCTCGACGACTGGCTGCGCCCGGCCTTCGCCGGCAAGACCCGGCTCGACGCGCTCGGCGAGGACGAACTGGGCGAGGCGCTGAAGGCGCGGCTACCGTGGGACCGCCGCCAGGCCATCGACCGCCACGCGCCGGTGCGCATCGCGGTGCCGTCGGGGATGGAACGGCGCATCGACTACAGCCTGGACCACACCGGGCAGCCGCAGCCGCCAGTGCTGGCGGTCAAGCTGCAGGAGCTGTTCGGCCTGGCCGACACCCCGCGCATCGCCGACGGCCGCGTGCCGCTGCTGCTGCACCTGCTCTCCCCCGGCGGGCGGCCGCTGCAGGTCACCCAGGACCTGCGCAACTTCTGGTCCAGCACCTATCCGGAAGTGAAGAAGGAAATGAAAGGCCGCTATCCGCGCCACCCGTGGCCGGACGATCCCTGGACCGCCACCGCCAGCCATCGCGCCAAGCCGCGTGGCACCTAGTGGGTCTGGCGCACCGCATTCAGCCGGCAGACGAATCCACGGCGCTGCGCTAACGCCCCGTATACGGTAGGCCGGCGACACTGCAGCCCTTCATTCCTGCCAGTAGGGGACGCCCATGAGCAAGCTGACCATCATCACCGATCGCGCCCTGGATCTCGCCAGCCACGCCGGCGACAGTCTCAAGCACTTCGGCCCGCAGGCGAACAAGTGGCTGCAGTCGGGCAAGGCGATGGGCGCGCTCAAGGCGGGCGCCGCGATGGGTGCAGTGAAGACCGGCTCCAAGGTCGCGCGCACCGCCGTGCGCCGCAACCCGGCCATCGCGATCGCCGCTGCCGCCGTGGGTGTGGGTCTGCTCGGCTACGCCATCTACCGCAAGCGCCAGCGCGACAAGGGCGCGCCGATCGAAGGCAATGCGCAGCGCATCGAAGCGGCCAACAAGCGCGGCAACGTGGGTGCGCGCCGCAGCGCCGCCAGCACCCGCGGCACGCGCCGCAATGCCGCAGCGCAGGACGCCACCGAAGAGTGAGATCCGCGCACTGCCGCTGACGGCAGCCGCCGCATGAAACGCAGCGACCGGGAGACATCCCGGTCGCTTTTTTATGGTTCGCCGCGCCTCTACCTTTCCAGCGCAGGAGCGGCTTCAGCCGCGACCGAGGTGTTACCGATGCGCTCCGGTCGCGACTGACGCCGCTCCTACGCGTCATTCGGCACAACACGCACTACAGCGCGCGCCAGGCCCCCGGCGCCAACCCGTCCAGACGGTGCGCGCCCATCGCCGCACGCACCAGGCGCAGGGTCGGCAGGCCGACCGCGGCCGTCATCCGCCGCACCTGGCGATTGCGGCCTTCGCGCAGCACGACCTGCAACCAGGCATCGGGCACGCTCTTGCGGAAACGCACCGGCGGATCGCGCGGCCACAGCGATGGCGGCGCGTCCAGCAACGTCACCTCGGCCCGCGCGGTCGGGCCGTCGTTCAACAGCACGCCGTCGCGCAGGCGCTGCACCTGCTCCGGTTGCGGCGCGCCTTCCACCTGCACCCAGTAGGTCTTGGGCTGCTTGTGCCGCGGATCGGTAAGACGGTGCGCCAGCGCGCCGTCGTCGGTCAGCAGCAGCAGGCCCTCGCTGTCGTAGTCCAGGCGTCCGGCCGCGTACACATCGGCGGGCAGGCCGAACTCGGCCAGGGTGCGCCGCGGCGGCGTGCTGCGGTCGGTGAACTGGCACAGCACGTTGAAGGGCTTGTTGAAGGCGATCAGCATCGACGGGAACGGCGGCGGGCCTGCGCCGCACGGCGCGGCGCAGACATTGTCCCATGCGTCCGCGCCGCGCCGCTCGTGCGCCGGCTCAGCGCTTGACGAACTTCAGGGTCATCCGGTCGCTCTCGCCGATCGCCTGGTACTTGGCATCATCGGCGGCCTCGTGCTGGTTGCTCGGCGGCAGCGTCCACACACCGCCCGGATAATCCTTGGTGTCGCGCGGATTGGCGTTGAGCTCGCTCTTGCCGGCGAGCTTGAAACCGGCCGCCTCGGCCATGGCGATCACCTGCGCCTGACCGACATAGCCGCTCTTGTCGTCGGCCGGCGCGTCGGCCTTGGCGCGGTGCTCGACCACGCCGAGCACGCCGCCGGGCTTGAGCACGTTGTAGAAGCCCTTGAACATGCCCTCGGCCTGGCCGGCCATGCGCCAGTTGTGCACGTTGCGGAAGGTCAGCACCAGATCGGCCGAGCCGGGCGGGCCGAACACCGGTGCGTTCGGCGCATACGCGACGATGCGCGCGCGGTCGTACTGCGCCGGTGCCGCGGCGAACTTCTGCTCCAGGCCGGCGCGCGCCTTCTGCTGGTAGTCGCGGCCGCGCCCTTCCGGCACGGCCGCCGGATCCACCACCGCGGCGATGTACTGCCCGCGCTCGCGCAGGTACGGCGCCAGGATCTCCGCATACCAGCCGCCGCCCGGGGTGACCTCGATCACCGTCTGGGTCGGCTTGATGCCGAAGAACGCCAGGGTCTGGCCGGGATGGCGGTAAGCGTCGCGGGCGACGTTGGCGCGGTCGCGCCAGCTGCCGTTGATCGCCGCCTGCAGGGACGCGTCCGGCGCCGGCAGCGTCGCGGTGTCGGCAGGCTTGATCGCCTGCGCGGCAGGGGCGAGCAAGGCGGTGGCGACGGCCAGGGTACAGGCGCAGGCGAGCGAGGTTCGAAGCGTCATGGCAGGCATCCGCAAGAGGAGGTGGGGCGAGCCTAGCATGCGGCCCGACAAGCCCGAATGTTGCGCTCCCGTTAGCGCGAATCACGCCGGCGGAACGCTGTTTTCGCGAGCATTGGCCGATCCTTCGATCCCCGGCGACTATCCTGTCGCCTTTCCCCACAGTGGAGCGTTTTCCATGCTGCACACGCGCGAACTCGGCCGCTCCGGCCTGCATGCGGCACCGCTGGCGTTCGGCGGCAACGTGTTCGGCTGGAGCGCCGACGCCAAGACCTCCTTCGCCTTGCTCGATGCCTTCGTCGAGGCCGGCTGCAATCTCGTCGACACCGCCGACATCTACTCGGCCTGGGTCCCCGGCAATCGCGGCGGCGAATCGGAAACGCTGATCGGACAGTGGCTCAAGCGCAGCGGCAAGCGCGACAAGGTGCTGATCGCGACCAAGGTCGGCAAGTGGGCCGAACGCCCGGGCCTGTCGGCCGACACCATCGCCGCCGCCGCGGAGGACTCGCTGCAGCGCCTGCAGACCGACGTCATCGATCTGTACCAGGCGCACGCGGACGACGATTCGGTGCCGCTGGAAGCCACGCTGGCCGCGTTCGGGCGGCTGATCGAACAGGGCAAGGTGCGCGCCATCGGTGCTTCCAACTACAGTGCCGCGCGCCTGCGCGAGGCGCTGAACGTCTCCGCGCAATACGGCCTGCCCCGCTACGAAACGCTGCAGCCGGAGTACAACCTGTACGACCGCGCCGGCTACGAGGCCGAGCTGGAGCCGCTGGTGCGCGAACAGGGCCTGGGCGTGCTGTGCTACTACGCGCTGGCCAGCGGCTTCCTCAGCGGCAAGTACCGTCAGGCCGAAGACGCGGGCAAGAGCCAGGCGCGCGGCGCCAGCGTGGTCGCGCGCTATCTCAACGCGCGCGGCCTGCGCATCCTCGCCGCGCTCGACGACATCGCCGGCAAACATGCGGCCACGCCCACGCAGGTGGCGCTGGCCTGGTTGATGGCACGACCCGGCATCGTCGCGCCGATCGCCAGCGCGACCAGCCTGGAGCAACTGCAGGACTTGCTCGCCGCCGCGCGCCTGCAGCTGTCGGCCGAGGACATCGCGCAATTGAATACCGCAAGCGAGGAAACCGCATGACCGCCCCCACCCAGACCACCCGCATCGTCCTCGCCTCGCGTCCGCAGGGCGCGCCGGGCACCGACAACTTCCGTACCGAACAGGCCCCGATTGCGCCACCCGGCCCCGGCCAGGTGCTGCTGCGCAACCGCTGGCTGTCGCTGGACCCGTACATGCGCGGGCGCATGAGCGATGCGCCGTCCTACGCGCCGCCGGTGCAACTGGGCGAGACCATGGTCGGCAGCACCGTGGCCGAGGTACTGCACTCCAATTCCCCCGACCATGCGCCGGGCGATCTGGTGCTGGTGCAGAACGGCGGCTGGCAGACCCATCTGGTCGTCGACGGCGCCAGCCTGCGGCGCAAGCTCGACCCCAACTCGCCGCTGCCGTCGAGCACCGCGCTGGGCGTGTACGGCATGCCCGGCTTCACCGCCTACGCCGGCCTGCACGAGATCGGCAAGCCGCAGCCAGGCGAGACCGTGGCGGTCGCCGCGGCCACCGGCCCGGTTGGCGCCACCGTGGCGCAGATCGCCAAACTGCGCGGGGCCAAGGTCATCGCCATCGCCGGCGGCGCGGAAAAATGCCGCTACCTGCGCGAGGAACTGGGCGTGGACGTGGCCCTGGACCACCGCGCCAAGGACTTTGCCGAGCAGTTGCGCGCCGCCGCGACCGACGGCATCGACGTGTACTTCGAGAACGTCGGCGGCCACGTGTTCGATGCGGTGCTGCCGCTGCTCAACGATTTCGCGCGGGTGCCGGTGTGCGGCACCATCGCCACCTACAACGCCAACGGCGCCTTGCCGCCGGGGCCGGACCGGATGCCGGCACTGATGGGCCAAGTGCTGCGCCAGCGCCTGACCTTGCGCGGCTTCATCGTCAGCGACTTCGTCAAGCTGTACCCGGAGTTCCTGCGCGAGATGGGCGCCTGGCTGGCCGACGGCCGCGTACGCTACCGCGAGCATGTGGTGGACGGGCTGGAAAACGCACCACAGGCCTTCATCGACATGCTGAGCGGCGGCAACTTCGGCAAGCTGGTGGTGCGGCTGGGCGACTGAGGCGACAGGTCTGAGGCAGGGTCGCCGGTGGAAGGAACTTCGGTCCCGACCCACCGAATCACGCCCACCGATCCTCGCACGTCGCGGCTGAAGCCGCTCCCACACGTGCGGAACCGACAGTGTCGGAATCTGCACTGTGGGAGGGACTTCAGTCCCGACGCGCCGAATCCTCCCGATCGGGCCGCATTCCAATCTCTGCGCGTCGCGGCTGAAGCCCCTCCGACATGTTTCATGACGCTGGCGATCGGCCATCTCGCCACACCGCGGCATCGACGCCCGCGGATGCAGCCACTACCATCGGACGCATCGCCGCCGCCGCCGCTTCCATGTCCGAGTCCCCGCGCCCCCCTCGCGCACGCCGCACCGCGCGCGCCGCCACCGCCCCCACCCCGCCCGAGCGCGGCCTGGCCGCGGAACTGATGCGGTGCATCGGCGAATGCGAAGGCGACCCGAACTTCATGACCTCGCTGGCGCGCGGCCTGGCCGTGCTCAGCGCCTTCGGCCAGCACAGCCGCGACGTCAGCATGGCTCAGCTCAGCGCCGACACCGGCATCCCGCGCGCGGCGGTGCGGCGCGTGCTGTACACGCTGGAGAAGCTGGGCTATGCCGGCACCCACGGCCGCGGCTACGTGCTGCTGCCGCGCGCGCTGGGCATCGGCAGCGGCTACCTGTCCACCGCCGCGCTGTCGGTGGCGGCGCAACCGGTGCTGGACGCGCTGCGCGACACCTTGCACGAGTCCTGCTCGCTGGGCGTGCTCGACGGCGACGACCTGCTGTACGTGGCGCGTGCGGAAACCGTGCGCATCATGTCGATCGGCCTGCGTGCCGGCAGCCGCCTGCCGGCGTACTGCACCTCGATGGGCCGGGTACTGCTGGCGGCGCAGCCGGGCGACACCTTGAACAGCTATCTGGAGCGCAATCCGCTGCGCCCGCGCACCGAGCGCACCGTCACCGACCGCGCGCAGTTCCAGGCCCTGCTCGAGCGCGTGCAGCGCGACGGCTACGCGGTGGTGGACCAGGAACTGGAGATCGGCCTGCGCTCGGTGGCGGTGCCGGTGCGCAACCGCCAGGACCGCGTGGTCGCCGCGCTCAACGTCGGCAGCTCGGTGGCGCGGATGACCCTGGGCAGCCTGCAGAGCACGGTGTTGCCGGCACTGCGCTACGCGGCGCAGCAGTTGAGCCGCGTGCTGGACTGACCCGCATCCGCCCCTGCTGGGCACCTTCCTCCGGTGGAAGAAGGAAGAGCCAAAGCCCCTCTCCCCCCGGGAGAGGGGTTGGGGTGAGGGTACGGCGCGCGAAGCGCCGCGCGGATCCGGCTTGCGTGAGGCACCGTCGCAGGACCTACAGCAGGCACACTTCGTCCCGTGCACGACGCGGTCGGCGCTCAACCGTGGGCCGCCGCCATCCTCTGCCGCGACAGCAGCGCCGCGCTCAGTCCGCAGCGTTCGCGCCGCCTTCGGCCGCCTGCTCGGCCAGGATCGGCGCGGCCAGGGCGAAGGCGTGGTTGGCCGCGGGCACGCCGCAATAGATCGCCGCCTGCAGCAGCACTTCCTTGATTTCGTCGGCGCTGACGCCGTTGTTGCGCGCGGCGCGCACGTGCAGCTTGAATTCTTCGTCGTGGCCGCGCGCCACCATCATCGCCAGGGTCAGCAGCGAGCGCGTGTGCCGCGGCAGGCCCTCGCGGGTCCACACCGTGCCCCAGGCGGTGCGGGTGATGAACTCCTGGAACTCCTCGGTGAACGGCGTGCGCGCGGCCAGCGAGCGGTCGACATGGGCATCGCCGAGCACCGCGCGGCGCACCTGCAGGCCGGCGGCGTAGCGTTCGTTCTCGTCCATCGGGGCGACTCCTGAAACGTGGGGAAAAACGGGCGCTGACTACTGCAGCAGGAAGCGCAGCAGCGCGTCGTTGAAGGCGTGCGGCGACTCGACGTTGCACAGGTGGCGGCCGTGCACCTCGGCCTCCTCGCCCTGCGCCACCTGCGCGGCGATGACCTGCAGATCGGCCGGCGGACACACCGGATCGTCGTGCCCGGCCACGGCCAGCACCGGCACGCCGATCTCGCCCAGGCGCGCGCGGAAGTCGGCCTCGGCCAGCGCCTGGCAGCAGCCGATGTAGGCCTGCGCATCGGTGGCGCGGAAGCTGTCCAGGATCGCCTCGACGGTGGCTGGCTGCGCCTCGGCGAAGGCCGCGGTGAACCAGCGCGTGCGGGTGCCGTCGCACAGCGGCGCCAGACCTTCGGCGCGCACCTGCTCGATGCGCGCCTGCCAGCTCTCGGCGCTGCCGATTTTGGCCGCGGTGGCGCACAGGGTGAGGCTGAGCAGGCGCTCGCCCGCGTGCAGGCCCAGCCACTGCCCGGTCAGCCCACCGATCGACAGGCCGCAGAAATGGCTGCGCTCGATCGACAGCGCATCCCAGAGCGCCACCACGTCGCCGCCGAGGTCGGCGATGGCATAGGGCGCCGGCGGTGTGGTGGACGCGCCATGGCCGCGACGGTCGTAGCGCAGCACGCGGAAATGCGGCGACAGCGCGGCAATCTGCGCGTCCCACATGTGCAGGTCGGTGCCGAGCGAGTTGCACAGGGTCAGCCACGGACGGCCTTCGCTGCCGTCGATGCGGTAATGCAGACGATGCGTGGGCAGGTCGAGGATGGGCATGGGCGGCGCTCGCAGGGAAAGTGGAAGGGGCCACGGCGGCACGGAACCGCGCGGCACCGACAAGTCTAGAACGTGGCGCCGACGCTGCGGCAGACAGGCACGGCGCGACGGTTCACGCGCGCGCCTGCGCGGCGAGCACGCGCTCGATCCACACCGCTGCCATGCCGCGCCAGCTGTCGCTGGCGAACAGCGCATCCAGATCCGCCGGCGCCAGCACCGCGGTCACCTGCGGCTCCTCGGCCAGCACCGCGCGCAGGTGCTGCTGCGTGGCCAGCGCGCGGCGCACCGCGGTTTCCACCAGCGCGTGCGCGGCAGTCTTGCCCAGATGCGCAGCCAGGGTCACCGCCACCGCCTCGGCGTAGAGCAGGCCGCCATGGCTGTCCAGATGCGCGGCCATGCGCGCGCGGTCCAGTTCCAGGCCCTCGATCAGCACGCGCACCTGGGCCAGGCTGCCGGCGCTCAGGCGCACCAGTTCCGGCAAGGTTTCCCATTCGGCATGCCAGCCGCCGACCGCGCGCTCGTGTTCCTGCGGCAGCGCCGCGAACAAGGTCGCCAGCAGGCCGGGCGCGCGCGTGGCGGCGGCGATCGCGACCACGCAGCCGACCGGATTGCGCTTGTGCGGCATCGCCGAGGAGCCGCCCTTGCCCGCCGCCGCCGGCTCGAACGCCTCGGCCACTTCCGACTGCATCAGCAGGGCGACGTCGCGGCCGATCTTGCCGAGGCTGCCGGCGAGCAGCGCGAACGCCGCGCCGATCTCGCCGATACGATCGCGCGCCGCGTGCCAGGGCAGCGCCGGCAACGGCAGCCACAATTCCTCGGCCAACGCCTCGGCCACGGCCAGGCCCTGCGACTGCAGCGCAGCCAGGGTGCCGGCGGCACCGCCGAACTGCAGCACCAACGCATCCTCGCGCAGCGCCTGCAGGCGTCGGCGGCTGCGCTGCAGCGCGTCCAGCCAACCCGCGGCCTTCAGCCCGAAGGTCACCGGCACCGCCTGCTGCAACAGGGTGCGCCCGGGCAGCCCGGTGTCGCGCTCGCGCTGCGCCAACGCCGCCAGCGCCGTGCACAGCGCGTCTAGTTGCGCTTCCACGTGGTCGAGCGCGGCGCGCAGTTGCAGCACCGCGCCGCTGTCGATGATGTCCTGGCTGGTCGCGCCCCAGTGCACCCAGCGCGCGGCGTCTTCATTGGCGGCGGTGACCTGCGCGGTGAGCGCCTTGACCAAGGGAATGGCCGGATTGCCGGCCAACGCGGTAGCGGCGGCCAGCGCCGGCAGGTCGTAGCGCGCGGCATCGCAGGCGGCGGCGATCGGCGCCGCTGCGTCGGCAGGGATCACGCCGCAGCGTGCCTGCGCGCGCGCCAGCGCCGCTTCCACGTCGAGCATGGCCTGCAGGCGCGCGCGGTCGTCGAACAGCGCATCGACGGCCGGATCGCCGAACAGCGGACGCAACAGGGACTCGGAGACGCTCATCGGTTCGTAGGCGGTGGAGAGATCATGCAGCGTAACCGCTGCAGCCTGTGCGGGATGTCGCTGCGCTCAGTAGCGGAAGAACACGGTCTCGTGCTCCCCCTGCATGCGCACGTCCCACCGGTAGCGATTGGGCGCCAGCGGTTGCGCGACCAGGGTCGCGCGGCGCTCGGCCGACACCTGCGCCAGGATCGCGTCGCCATCCAGGTTGTCGTCGCCGAAGTACAGCCGGGTCGGCGCGGCGCGCAGCAGGCCGCGCATGAACACCAGCACCACCAGGTGCGGCGCCTGCGGACCCTTGGGCCCGGCGACGCGGCCGGGCTTGACCGTGCGGAAGGCGAAGCGGCCCTGCGCGTCGGTCGGTACCCGGCCCCAGCCATGGAAGGCGGGATCGTGGTCGCCGCGGCGCGGATCGGCGGCATGGTCGTAGATGCCGGCGGCATCGGCCTGCCAGATCTCCAGCAGCGCATCGCCGACCGGTGCGCCGTTGCCGTCGAACACGCTGCCGACGATCTCCACGTGGGTGCCCTGCGCCTGCGCCGGCGCGATCTCGGTGCGGTACAGCGGCTCCAGCCCGATCCGGTAGTAGGGGCCGACCGTCTGCGAAGGGGTTGCCTGGAAACTCATCGCCTCACTCCCAAGGGGTCTGCTTGCGTCCGCGCAGGACGATGTCGAAACGGTAGCCCAGCGCGAACTCGTTGGCGGTGGTCTCCCAGTCGAACGCGGAGACCATGCGCTCGCGCGCCTTCGGGTCCTCCACGCAGTTGAAGATCGGGTCGAACGCCAGCAGCGGATCGCCGGGGAAATACATCTGCGTGACCAGGCGCTGGCCGATGCCGTCGCCGTGCAGCGAGAAGTGGATGTGCGCCGGGCGCCAGGCGTTGTAGTGGTTGCGCCACGGATAGGCGCCGGGCTTGATGGTGGTGAAGCGGTAGCGGCCGTGGTCGTCGGTCAGCACCTGGCCGGTGCCGGTGAAGTTGGGATCCAGCGGCGCGTCGTGCTGGTCGCCGGCGTGCAGGTAGCGGCCGGCGGCGTTGCACTGCCACACCTCGACCACGCTGTTGCGCACCGGCTTGCCGTTCTCGTCGAGCAGGCGCCCGCTGACGATGATGCGCTCGCCCAGCGGTGCATCGGGAAAGCCGACGGTGAGATCGGCGGCGTGTTCGCCGAGGGTGGTGCGGTCCAGGGTCGGGCCGGTCGCTTCGGACAGGGTCAGCGGGATCGCGATCGGATCGCGGGTCGGGCCGCGGGCGCCGGTGGAGGCGTAGGGCGGGTGCAGGTAGGCCGGCTGCGTCCCGGGGTACGGGCGCCGATAGCCGAGCAGGGGATCGATGGGGGTGTCGTCGCGCATCGTGCGGGTCTCGCTGGCTCCGCGCGGAGCCGGTTGGCTGGAAGAATGATGCAGGCGTATGCGGCGCAGCGTCGATGGGGCGAGCGGCTACAGCCGCTCGATCGCCAGCGCCACGCCCTGGCCGACGCCGATGCACATGGTCGCCAGGCCGCGGCAACCACCGCTGGCCTCGAGCTGGCGCAGCAGGGTCAGGGCGAGGCGCGCACCGCTCATGCCCAGCGGATGACCGAGCGCGATCGCGCCGCCGTTGGCATTGACGTGCGCGGCATCGTCGGCGAAGCCGAGTTCGCGCAGGCAGGCCAGGCCCTGCGCGGCAAACGCCTCGTTGAGTTCGATCGCATCGAAATCGCCGATGGACAGCCCCAGCCGCGCCAGCAGCTTGCGCGTGGCAGGCACCGGGCCGATGCCCATGTAGGCCGGCTCCACGCCGGCGCTGGCGAAGCCCAGCACGCGTGCGCGCGGGGTCAGGCCCAGCGCCTGCACCTGCGCGGCGCTGGCCAGCAGCAGCGCGGCGGCGCCGTCGTTGATGCCCGAGGCATTGCCGGCGGTGACGGTGCCCGGCTGGCGAAAGATCGGCTTGAGCCTGGCCAGCGCCTCAAGGGTGGTGTCGGCGCGCGGATGCTCGTCGGCACTGACTTCGACGGTCTCGCCACGCTTCCTGCCCGGCGCGGTCACCGGCACGATCTCGCCGTCGAAGAAGCCGGCGGCCTGCGCGGCGGCGGTGCGCTGCTGGCTGCGCAGGGCGAAGGCGTCCTGGTCCTCGCGCGAGATGCAGTAGCGTGCGGCTACGTTCTCGGCGGTCTCGCCCATCAGCTCCACGCCATACAGTTGCTGCAGCTTCGGATTGACGAAGCGCCAGCCCATGGTGGTGTCTTCGAGCTGCTGGTTGCGGGCGAAGGCACTGTCGGCCTTGCCCATCACCCACGGCGCGCGCGACATCGACTCGACGCCGCCGGCGATGGCCAGGCCCAGCTCGCCGGCGCGGATACCGCGCGCGACGGTGCCGATGGCATCCAGGCCGGAACCGCACAGGCGGTTGACCGTGCTGCCCGGCACGCCGAACGGCAGGCCCGCCAGCAGCAGGCTCATGCGCGCGACGTTGCGGTTGTCCTCGCCGGCCTGGTTGGCGCAGCCCAGGTAGACGTCGTCGAGTTGCGCCGGATCCAGCTGCGGCTGCCGCGCCAGCAGCGCCTGCAGCGGCACCGCACCGAGATCGTCCGCACGCACCCCGGCCAGGGCGCCGCCGTAGCGGCCGATCGGCGTGCGGATGCCGTCGATGATGTAGGCCTCGTTCATGCCGCCTCCGTGGAATCGGTCAGGGTCAGCGCCAGCCCGGTGGCCTGGCGCAGGTCGTCCAGGCTCACGTCCTCGACCAGTTCGAGCACGCGCGCGCCGTCCGGCCCGAGCGCGAACACGCCCAAGTCGGTGTACACCCGCGACACGCAGCGCAGCCCGGTCAACGGATAGCTGCAGGCGTTCACCAGCTTGGGCTCGCCGCGCTTGGTCAGCAGTTCCATCATCACGTAGACCTGCTTGGCGCCGATCGCCAGATCCATCGCGCCGCCGACCGCCGGGATCGCATCGGCCGCGCCGGTGCTCCAGTTGGCCAGGTCGCCGTGCACCGACACCTGGAACGCGCCGAGCACGCACACGTCCAGGCGCCCGCTGCGCATCATCGCGAACGAGTCGGCGTGGTGGAAATAGCAGCCGCCGGTCAGCAGCGTCACCGGCTGCTTGCCGGCGTTGATCAGGTCCAGGTCCTCCTGCCCCGGCGGCGGCGCCGGCCCCATGCCGAGCAGGCCGTTCTCGCTGTGCAGGAAGATCTCCTTGTCCGCCGGCAGGAAGTTGGCCACCGCGGTCGGCAGGCCGATGCCCAGGTTGACGTAGGCGCCCTCGGGGATGTCGCGCGCCACCCGTGCGGCCAGCGCGTTGCGGTCGATGCCGCGGCCGGTCAGTGCGTGCATGCGCCCTCCTGTGCGGTGGCCACCGCCACCACGCGTTGCACGAAGATGCCCGGCGTCACCACCGCTTCCGGATCCAGCGCGCCGAGTTCCACCACTTTCTCCACCTGCACGATCGCGCAGGTCGCGGCCATCGCCATCAGCGGGCCGAAGTTGCGTGCGGTCTTGCGGTACACCAGGTTGCCCCAGCGGTCGCCGTGGTGCGCCTTGATCAGCGCGAAGTCGGCGCGGATCGGATACTCCAGCACGTAGTGGCGACCGTCGATCTCGCGGGTCTCCTTGCCGGCGGCCAGCTCGGTGCCGTAGCCGGTCGGGGTGAAGATCGCGCCCAGACCATTGCCGGCCGCATGGATGCGCGCGGCCAGGTTGCCCTGCGGCACCAGTTCCAGTTCCAGCTCGCCGGCGCGGTAGGCCGCGTCGAAGTGCTGCGAGTCGCTCTGCCGCGGGAACGAGCACACGATCTTGCGCACGCGCTTGTGCTTGATCAGCGCGGCCAGCCCGGTCTCGCCGTTGCCGGCGTTGTTGTTGACGATGGTCAGCTCGCGCGCGCCCTGCGCGATCAGCGCGTCGATCAGCGCATCGGGCATGCCCGCAGTACCGAAGCCGCCGATCATCACCGTGGCGCCATCGTGGATGTCGGCCACTGCGTCGGCGCACGAAGCCAGGGTCTTGTCGATCATCGGCGCCGCTCCACCGTCGCCGGCCGGGGGCGCAGCGCGCGTCGGCGCAAGCGCATTACAAGGTCTGCCACGACATCCTCCTCCAGGTCGGTCCGGGAGGCCACGTTAGGCCGGCACTGGCGGGCGGTCAATCCGATTATCGGATGCACAGTTCGATAAACGAACAATTTAACGATGTGGCAACGGCGCGCCGGCTCATCCCTGTTGTATACATTCGGCCATCGCCGCGTATCGGGCGATGGCGTAAAGGCAGCGCCCGCTCGCCCTCCGCCCGCAACACGCAAGGATCTTCCCCCAGCCTGTTGTATACACAATCGAGGTCGCCGCCATGCAGTCGTCCACTCCGGCATTTCCGCTCAATGCCTGGTACGCCATCGCCTGGGATCACGAGGTCAAGCACGCGCTGCTGCCGCGCAAGGTGTGCAATCTGGACATCGTGCTGTACCGCACCAGCAGCGGCCGCGTGGCCGCGCTCGAGGACGCCTGCTGGCATCGGCTGGTGCCGCTGTCGATGGGCCGGCTGCGCGGCGACGACGTGGTCTGCGGCTACCACGGCCTGGTCTACGACGCGAACGGGCGCTGCGTGCACATGCCCTCGCAGGACACGATCAACCCTTCCGCCTGCGTGCGCCGCTTCCCCACCGTGGAACGGCACCGCTACGTCTGGGTGTGGCCGGGCGACGCGGCGCTGGCCGACCCCGCGCTGGTGCCGGACCTGCACTGGAACGACGACCCGGCCTGGGCCGGCGACGGCCGCACCATCCACGTCAAGTGCGACTACCGGCTGGTGCTGGACAACCTGATGGACCTGACTCACGAGACCTTCGTGCACGGCTCCAGCATCGGCCAGGACGAGGTCGCCGAGGCGCCGTTCGACGTGGTCCACGGCGAACGCAGCACGGTGGTCTCGCGCTGGATGCTGGACATCGACCCGCCGCCGTTCTGGGCCTGGCAGATCGAACATGCGCACGGCTACCGCGGCAAGGTCGACCGCTGGCAGATCATCCGCTTCGAGGCGCCCTGCACCATCGCCATCGACGTCGGCGTGGCGGTGGCCGGCAGCGGCGCGCCGCAGGGCGACCGCTCGCGCGGGGTCAACGGCTACGTGCTCAACACCATCACCCCGGAAACCGATCGCACCTGCCACTACTTCTGGGCATTCGCGCGCAACCATTCGTTGCACGAGCAGTCGATCACCACGCGCCTGCGCGACGGCGTCAGCGGTGTGTTCGGCGAGGACGAGCTGATCCTGGAAGCGCAGCAGCGCGCCATCGACGCGCATCCGGATCACGTGTTCTACAACCTCAACGTCGATGCCGGCGGCATGTGGGCGCGGCGGCTGATCGAGCGCATGGTCGCCGCCGAGCAGCGCAACCAGGACCTGCAGCTGCGCATGGTCGGATGAACCGCCGCCAGGATCCCGGAGCCACCGCCATGTCCGCCGCGCATCCGTTCCGCTCCAGTGCCGCGCAGACCACCCGCGCCCTGCTGAAAGTGCGCGAGCTGATCCTGGCCGGCGCCCTGCCCGCCGGCGAGCGCTTGTCCGAGGTTGCGCTGGTGGAGCGCCTGGGCGTCTCGCGCACGCCGGTGCGCGCCGCCCTGCAGCGGCTGGCCGAGGAAGGCCTGGTGCAGCCGCTGCGTGGCGGCGGCTACGCGGTGCAGGCGTTCGACGAGGCCGATGTGGACGACGCCATCGAACTGCGCGGCACCCTGGAAGGGCTGGCCGCGCGCCGCGCGGCCGAGCGCGGTGCCGAGCCGGCCTTGCTCGCGCGGGCGCAGGCGTTGCTGGCGCAGATCGACGCCGTCCTGGCGACGCGACCGCTGAGCGAGGAGGCCTTCGCCCACTACGTCGACGGCAACGCACAGCTGCACGCGCTGCTGTTCGAGATGGCCGGCAGCGCGCTGCTGTCGCGCGAGTTCGCGCGCGTCGCGCAGTTGCCGTTCGCCTCGCCGAGCAGCTTCGTACTCGAACGCAGCCAAGCCGCCACCGTGCTGTCGATCGCGCAGGACCAACACCGTCAGGTGCTGGACGCGATCGTGCGCCGCGAAGGCGCGCGCGCCGAAGCGCTGATGCGCGAACACGCGCGGCTGGCGCAGCGCAACGCCCACCACGCCCTGCACGACCAGAACGCGCTGGGCCAGATCCCCGGCAGCCGTCTGCTGCGGCGCCGCCCACCCGCCTGATCGCGGCGCACACGCGCCCGTCTCCCCTTCCCGCCTGCCGGACCCCGCCATGCGCAAAGACACCCAGTGGACCACCGCCCGCGTCGTCGCCGTCGCCACGCCGTGCCAGGACGTGCGCGAGATCGTCCTCGATCCCGGTCGCGCCAGCCGCTCCTTTAGCGTGGGCAGCCACCTCGACGTGCGCGTGCGCATCGGCGAGGCCTGGCACGAGCGCTCCTACTCGCTGGTCGGCGAGCCCGCCGCAGACGGCCACTACCGCATCGCGGTGCGCGCGGTGCCCGGCAGCCGCGGCGGTTCGCGGGCGATGTGGGCGCTGGCGCCGGGTGATCAATTGGAAGTTTCCTCGCCCAACAACCACTTCGCGCTGGACGAGACCGCCGAGCACATCGTGCTGGTCGCCGGCGGCATCGGCATCACCCCGATCCTGGGTATGGCGCAACGGCTGGCGCGCGGGCGCATCCCGTTCCAAGTGCTGTACGCCGGCCGCAGCCGCGCCAGCATGGCCTACCTGGAGCATCTGCAGGACCTGCTGGGCGAGCGCCTGCAACTGTTCTGCCCGGAACACCTGGGCCAGCTCGAGCTGGCTGCACAGATCGCACAATGGCCGCGCAACGCCGACGTCTACGCCTGCGGCCCGCTGCCGCTGCTGGACGAACTGCGGAAACGCTGGCGCGACGACGGCCGCGCCCGCGCGCGCCTGCACTTCGAGACCTTCGGCAACAGCGGCAACGCACCGGCGCAGCCGTTCGTGGTGCAGGTGCCGGCGCTGGGCAAGACCGTGCAGGTCGCCGAGAACGAATCGCTGCTGGATGCGCTGAGCGCGGCCGGCGTGGAAGTCATGGCCGACTGCCGCCGCGGCGAATGCGGCCTGTGCGTGGTCGAGGTGCTGGAGGCGGCCGCGCCGCTGGACCACCGCGACGTGTTCCTCAGCGACGAGCAGCGCCACAGCAACCGCAAGCTGTGCGCCTGCGTCTCGCGCGCGCTCGGCGGCAGCGTCAGCATCGACACCGGCTACCGCGCCGACGCGTTCTGACGCCTGCGCGCATTCCCCTCGCAGCACGCAGGCGCCGTCCACGCGGGTGGACGGCGCCTGCCAGCGATCAACGCACGCGACGCGACCTCACTTGGTCGCCGCGTCCCAGTGCTCCTGGATCTTGCCGTTCTGGATGCGGAACATGTCGAACCAGGTGGTCGTGTAGGTCTTGCTGGCGTCCTTGGGATCGGGCAGCGTGCGCACCGACACCAGGGTCACGTAGTCGCCCTCGGCCAGGATCGCCACCAGCGGCAACTGCACGCGCGGCTGGATCGGCGTCGGCTTGACGAAGGAGGTCAGGAACGCCAGGAACGCATCGCGGCCATTGGCCACGTTCGGGTTGTGCTGAATGTAGTCCTTGGCCATGTACATCGGCGCATATTCGGTGTGTCCGGCTTCGAACACGATGCGCCAGAAGTCGTACACCAGGCGCTTGTTGGCGGTGGTGCGCCAGTCCTCGCCGTGCAGCAACTGCGCGTGGTTGGGATTGGCGGTGACCGCGGTCTGCGCGAACGCGGACGCGACCGGGAGCGCAAGCAGCAGCGCCAGCAGACAGGCCTGAAAACGGATCTTCATGGAAGACTCTCCGATGGGGGAACAGGGGGAATGCGCAGTGCCGCTGCGCTACCGCGATGCGCGGCAACGTCGGCACCGGCGCGGCTGCAGCGTAGCAACGCGCCGTGCCTGCGCGAGGCAGGAAATCGCGAAAAGCACGCGGATTTACCGGCTTTTTTCCTGGTCTGGGAGAGTCGCCACAGTTACCTCGACCTCAGAAATGGCGCAGTAACACGCACCTAAAGGTTCGCGTGCAGTGCATGGCGCCGCGATGTGTTGGCGCTCTGCACCGTCATCCATCGGCGCGCTTGATCGCCGTCATCGATCACAATGATCGACGACTCTCATGTCGAGGGTGGGGATTCGGAATTCGGGATTGGAAGAACGCGGAGAAGGACACGATCGACGTGCGCAAGAGACCTAGGACGCGGATTTGCGAATCCCCAATCCCGACTCACCAATCCCAGCCCTAAACCGCCAACGGCAATCCCGCGTAGTTCTCGGCAATGGTCGCGCGTCCGGCGGCACTGCCGAGCAGGTAGTCCAGTTCTGCATCGTGCAGGCGCCGGCTGAACGCGTCCTCTTCCGGGAAGCGATGCAGCATCGTGGTCATCCACCAGGAAAAGCGCTCGGCCTTCCACACGCGCTGCAGGGCCAGTTCCGAATAGCGCTGCAGCGGCGCGTCGCTGCGCTCCTGCTGTGCCTGCGCGAACAGGTGCGCGAGCAGGCCGACGTCGCCGGCAGCGAGGTTCAGGCCCTTGGCGCCGGTCGGCGGCACGATGTGTGCGGCATCGCCGGCCAGGAACAGGCGGCCGTACTGCATCGGTTCGGCGACGTAACTGCGCAGCGGCGCGATGCTCTTCTCCAGCGACGGACCGGTGACCAGCGCCTGCGCCACGTCGTCGGGCAGACGCCGACGCAGCTCGTCCCAGAAGCGATCGTCCGACCAGTCCTCCACCCGCTCGTTCGCCGGCACCTGCACGTAGTAGCGGGTGCGGGTGGGAGAACGCATGCTGCACAGCGCGAAACCACGCGCATTGCGCGCATAGATCAGTTCGTCGGCCACCGGTGGGGTATCGGCCAGCACGCCCAGCCAGCCGAACGGATAGACCCGCTCGTATACGCGCAGCACCTCAGCCGGGATCGCGCGGCGGCTGACCCCGTGGAAGCCGTCGCAGCCCACCACGTAGTCGCAGTCCAGGCGCTGCGTGACGCCATCCTGGACGAAGCTCAGCCACGGCTGCAGCCCGGCGATGTCGTGCAACTGCACATCCTCGACGGAATAGAGGGTGGCGGCACCGGCAGCGCGGCGTGCGTCCATCAGGTCGCGGGTCACTTCGGTCTGGCCGTAGACGGTGACCGCACGGCCACCGGTCGCCGCACTCAGTTCGATGCGTTCGCGGCGCTGCTCCAGCGCCAGTTCGAAGCCGTGGTGGACGATGCCTTCGCGCTGCATGCGCGCGCCCGCACCGGCGGCGCACAGCAGGTCGGCGGTGCCCTGCTCCAGCACGCCGGCACGGATTCGCGACAACACATGCTCGGGCGTCTGCCGCTCGACGATGACGGTGTCGATGCCGTGGCCGTGCAGCAACTGCCCGAGCAGCAGCCCGGCCGGGCCGGCGCCGACGATGGCGACCTGGGTACGCATACGTCCTCCGAAGGATGGGACAGACCCACAGTGTTCCGGTTGCGGCGTGCCGAGGACATGGATCATCGCGACCGATTCCGGTATTTTTCGCCGATGCCCCGCACTGCCTCCGCCGCTGTCGCGTCGCCCGCCACGGTCCCGGCCTTTCGCCTGTACGGCGAGACCGGCGACAGAGGGACATCGGACCTGTTGCACTGGGAATCCATCGCCGCGCGCAGCCGCCTGCACGACTGGCACATCCGCCCGCACCGCCACGGCGATCTGCTGCAGCTGCTGTATCTGCAACGCGGCAGCGCCGGCCTGCACTTGGACGGAACGCAGCAGCGCCTGCGCGGACCATGCCTGCTGCTGTTGCCGCCGCTGTGCGTGCACGGCTTCCGTTTCCAGCGCAACGTGCGCGGCCATGTCGTGACCGTGTCGGCGCCGCTGCGGCAGCGCCTGGCGGCGCAATGGCCGAATCTGGACGAAGCGCTGGCGCGGCCGCTGTGCCTGCCCGCCGGCGATCAGCAAGCGATGCTGGACGCCTGCTTCGCCGCCATCGCCGCCGAACACACACAGCACCGCCCCGGCCGCGAGCCGATGCTGCAGGCGCTGGCCACGCAGGCCTTGCTGTGGGCGGCGCGCGGCGCGCTGGCGGATGCCCATCGCGATCCGCACGATGCCGACCGCGGCGCGCGCCACGTGCGCGCCTATACCGCGCTGATCGACGCGCATTACCGCGAGCATTGGCCGCTGGCCCGCTATGCCGACCGGCTCGGGCTGAGCCGCAGCCATCTCAACGCGCTGTGCCGGCGCCTGGCCGGCGCCTCGGCGCTGGAACTGTTGCAACGCCGGATCATGCTCGAGGCACGGCGCAGCCTGGTCTACACCACCTTGACCGTGCAGCAGCTGGCCGAAGTCCTGGGTTATGCCGATGCGGCGTATTTCAGCCGCTGCTTCCGCCGGCATGCGGGGTGTTCGCCGATCCAGTTCCGGCAGCGCGCGCAGGGGTGACACGACCCGCAGCCAGTACGGAGATCGCGGTGCGGTCGCTTTACTGTGGGAGGGACTTCAGTCCCGACACGTGATCGATGATCGACCAGTCCCGCTTCGTTCGTCGCGGCTGAAATGGCGAGTCACCGCAGAAGCGTCGGGACTGAAGTCCCTCCCACAATGCAGTGTCGGCGCCGGTGCCGGTGCCAGGGCCTTATTGGCCGCGCGTAGCTCAACACGCACGCAACGGAACAATCATCTCTCCCGCAATCAATGCATCCACGAGCACAACCGGGCGCCACATCGACGCCCGGCGACTTGTCCTCAGAACGGATACTGCGGCGCGCTGTCCTGGATCGTCACCCACTGCCAGTGCGTGTACTGGCCCCAGTCTGCCGGGCCGCCCATGCTGGTGCCGTTGCCGGAGGCACCGGTGCCGCCGAACGGGTTGGTGACTTCGTCGGCCACGGTCTGGTCGTTGATGTGCAGCAGGCCGGTGTGCAGGCGTTCGCCCAGCGCCATCGCGCGACCAACCGACGCCGACAGGATGCCGGCCGACAGGCCGTACTCGGTCTGGTTGGCCAGCGCCACCGCCTCGTCGTCGCTGTCGAACGCAATCACGTTGGCGACCGGGCCGAACACTTCCTCCTCGAACGCCGGCATGCCCGGCTGCACGTTCGACAACACCGTGGCCGCATAGAACAGGCCCTCGTGGGTGCCGCCGGCCTCGACCACGGCGCCGGCCGCCACCGAGGCATCGACCACGTCCTTGACGTGCTGCAGCTGGCGCTGGTCGATGATCGGACCGAGCGCCACGTGGGCGGTGGCCGGATCGCCAACCGGCAGGTGCCGCGCCTTCTCGGCCAGGCGCCGGGTCAGTTCGGCGGCGATGCTGCGCTGGACCAGCACGCGGCCGGTGGCCATGCAGATCTGTCCCTGGTGGAAGTACGCGCCGAAGGCGATCGCCGACACCGCCTTGTCCAGGTCGGCATCCTCGAGCACGATCAACGAGTTCTTGCCGCCCAGTTCCAGCGCGGTCTTCTTCAGGTGCTTGCCGGCCAGTTCGCCGATACGGCGGCCGGCGGCGGTGGAACCGGTGAACGCGATCATCGGCACGCCAGGCGCCTCGACCAGCGCCTGGCCGGCATCCGCACCGCCTGGCAGCACGTGCAGCAGGCCCTTCGGCAGGCCGGCCTGCTGCAGCACCTCGGCGATGACGAAACCGCCGGCGTACGGCGTACGCGGATCCGGCTTGAGCACCACCGCGTTGCCGACCGCCAGTGCCGGCGCCACCGAACGCAGCGACAGCACCAGCGGGAAGTTGAACGGCGAGATCACCCCGACCACGCCCAACGGCAGGCGTCGCGCCAGGCTCAGTCGGCCCGGCGCGGTCGGCAGCACCTGGCCCTGCGCCTGCAGCGGCATCGCCGCGGCCTGCTGCAGCAGCACGATCGCCTCGCGCACCTCGTGCTCACCCTTGGGCAGGATGCCGCCGGTCTCGCGGGCGATCAGCGCCGCGGCCGCGGCCGCATGCTGCTGCAATACCTGCGCGGCGCGATGGAACACGGCCGCGCGCTCGCGCGGCGGCGTGGCCGCCCAGGCGCGTTGCGCCTCGCGCGCCTGCGCCACCGCCGCGGCCACGTCGGCGGCATTGGCCTGGCCGACGCGGTGCAGCGGCGTGCCGCTGCCCGGTTCGATCACCTCGAGGACGCCGCCCTGGGCGGCGACCCACTCGCCGTTGAAGATGCGCTCGCTCCAGGTGGATGCGGCGGCCAGAGGTTCGGTGCTATGCATGCTGTGTGCTCTCGTGGAAAGAGGAAGAAAGAGTCGTTCAGAGGGCGGTGGCGGCCAGGCCGCCATCCACCGGCAGGTTGACGCCGTTGATCCAGCGCGCCGCATCGGAGGCGAGGAACACCACCGCTTCGGCGACCTCGTCGGCATAGGCCGGGCGCTTCATCTTGCCGGCATCGGCCTGGACCCGCTCGGGCCCGAGCATGGTGACGAAATCGCCCAGGATCGGCGTGAACACCGGGCCGGGCGCGACGCTGTTGACCCGTACCGAATGCGCGGCGAACCAGTCGCGCGAGCGCAGCAGCGTCCACACGATCAGCGCTTCCTTGAAGTACTGGTAGCAGGTCGCCTGCGGCACCGGATGCGCTGCCAGCCAGTCGCTGCCGGCGGCGTAGCTGTCGGCGGCGGCCAATTGCTTGTGCAGGTCCAGCCGCTGCGGCCACTCGGCGCCGAGGATGGAGGCGATGTTGATGATGCTGCCGCCGGGCACGATGCGCGGCAGCAACGCCTGGCTGAGGTGGCGCAGGCCCAGGTAGTTGACCTTCGCCACCACGTCCACCGGCGCGGTGCCGGGCACGCCGGCGATGTTGGCCAGCGCATCGATGCGCTCGGGCAGCTGCGCCACCAGCGCGTCGATCGAGGCCGGGTCGCCCAGATCGGCCTGGTGGAAGCCGTGCAGGGTCATGTTGACCGGCTGGCGGTCGATGCCGATCACGGTGGCGCCGTGGAAGCGCGCCAGGCGCGCGACCTCGGCGCCGATGCCGGAGGCCACGCCGGTAACGAGGATTGTCTTGTTGTGCAGGTTCATGGCAGCGCGTGTCCGTTGCGAAGTTGGTCAGAAGACGTGGATGTACTGGACGTTGACGTTGTGGCCGGAGGGCGCGTTCTTGACCTCCACCGGCATGTAGAAGTTGGCGTTGAAGATGTTCTTCTGGTCGATCCGCCAGGACAGGCCGGGGCCCAGGTAGAACTGGGTCTGCTTGCTGTCGGCGACGCGTTCGCCATTGGTGCGGTTGTCGCGCAACTGCTTGAGGTAGTAGCCGTTGATGCCCAGGTGCAGGTCCTTGACCACTTCCAGCGAACTGGCGAAGTTGAGCCAGGCGGCGTCGCCGGCCTGGCCGTTGCGGAACACGAAGCCGTCGCCCTGCGGCACGTTGGAGGCCTTGTCGGCGCGGAAGTTGTAAATGTAGTTAAGCCGTCCGCTGATTTCCCAGCGCGGCGTCGGCAGGATGCTGAAGGCCCAGCTCGGCAGCACCGACCAGTAGCCCGCGCCCTGGTTGACGTCGCGGTTGCGGTCGAACTTGCCGATCGGCGCCAGCACATCCAGTTCGAAGCGTTGCGAGAACACCGGGCGGCCATTGCGGATCACCGGTGCCATCTGCAGGTAGGGGCCGATGGTCAGGTCGCCCAGGCCGGCGCCGTTGTCGCGCAGCGCCACCGGGCTGTCGTACGCGAACGACGTATCCAGATCGACCAGCGCCGCCAGTGCGGTGATGCCGAGGGAGCCGCCGAACAGCTTGTAGTCGCTGAGGTAGGCCACCTGGGTCACCCACACCGAGGAGCCGATGTGCGGATCGCGAAACACCGGCACGTCGTCGCCGTGCGCGTCCTTGATCGCGTCGAAGTCGTAGCGGCGCAGGTACTGGATCGCGGTCCAGCCCGGGTTGGGCTTGCTGAAACCGTCGAAGAAACTGGTGCCGCCGGTATTGATACCGGTCGGCAGGGTGGCGCTCTGCGGCACCGATTGCGCGGCCGCTGGGGCGACCCAGGCGATGGCCAGCACGGCGAGCAGAGACAGGCGCGCACGGGCACGCGGCGACGAGGGGACACGGTAGCGGACACGCTTCACGGGCAGGCACTCCAAGCGAAAGGGGAACGGCGGGGTGCGGGGGGACAGGAACGCGAACACGCAGCGCGCGCAGGGCGCGACCACGCGGCGACGCGCGCCGTCAGCGGGACGCTGGCGGCGGGTCGGGAATCAGCGAGAAAGAAGGGCGGGCGGCAAGAACCAGCCGCGCCGCAGGGGGCCGCTACAGGCGGTCGAGTGCGTCCAGCCGGTCCAGCGCCTGCAGCAGCGCGCGTGCCGAGGTCGCGCCGAGCGCGGTGCCGAGCTGCTGCTCCATGCGCACCACTTCGGCTTCGGCCTGCGCCAGCAGCGCCGTGCCGGCGGCGGTCAGATGCAGGTGCTGCATGCGCCGGTCCTGGCGCCCGCGCACCTGTCGCAGCAGTTTGCGCTTGACCAGGCGCGCGACCACGATCGCCAGGTTCGGCGGCGACACGCTCAACACCTCGCCCAGCTGCCGCTGGTTGATGCCGGGATTGGCGTCCACCAGCACCAGCAGCGAATACTCCACCGGCTTCAGCTCGAAAGCGCGCACGCAGTCCTGGAACAGCCGCCGCACCTGCAGTTCGGTGCGGGTGATGCGGTAGCCGATCAGGCTGGTCAGGCGCCGCTGGTCCACGCTGTCCGCCGTGTGCGGATCGGCGGGCAACGCGCTGTTGGACATCTCGAGACTCGGTTTCGAACTCACTGCGCTTCCTGCATGGGGCGTCCTGCGGCCAGGTCACGGCGGCTGCGCACGCATCCGTCGGCGCCGGCCGGCGGTGCCGTCGCCATTGCATTGTAGGGGCATGGCCGCGCATGGTCACAACGCCGCGTCCACGCGCCGCAGCAGCGCCCGGTACGGCGCGGCGGCGGTCCACAGGCACAGCGCGCCGAGCAGCGCCGCACCCATGCACACCACGCCCAGCGACAGCCCGACCTGGCGCTCGTCGGCGAGTACGTGGTCGGTGCCCAGCGCCACCAGGTACGGCCCCAGGCCCAGTCCGATCAGGTTGACCAGCAGCAGGTAGATCGAGGTGACCTGGCCGCGCAGCCGGTTCGGCGTGACCGCCTGCAGGATCGCCGGCGCCAGCGCCACCGGCATGCCCAGCACGAACGTGGTCAGCGCGATCGCCGCCAGCGCCGGCCACGGCCCTGGTGCCACCGCGAACAGCGCACTGCTGATCACCAGCAGCACGGCGCCGACCAGCGAGATCTTCAGTGCCGCGTCGCGGCTGCCGCGCGCGGCCAGGCGGTCGGCCAGAAAGCCGCTGAACAGCATGCCGGCGATGCCGAAGGTGAGGATGATGATGCCGTAGGCCGGGCCGATCTCGCCCGGGGTCCACTGCCAGCGGCGGATGAAGGTGGCCGGCAACCAGGCGGTGATGCCGAAGGTGATCATCGCGATCACGCCGTTGGCCAGGAACAGCGCCACGTACACCCGCGCGTTGTCGCGCAGGTGGCTCAGGTCCGGGCGCACGCTGGGCACTGCCGCGGCCTGCTCGCGCCGCGCCGGCTCGCGCACCGTGGCCATCAGCGCGATCACCGCCAGCCCGGGCAGCGCGACCAGGATGAAGGCCGCCTGCCAGGGCCGGAAGCTGCCCAGCAGCGGCAGCACCACCGTGCTCTCCTTGCTGGTGGCCGCGATCACCAGGCCACCGACGATGAACGCCGCCGCCGAGCCGATGTAGACGCCGGAGGTGTACACGCTCATCGCCCGCGCGCGCTTTTCCGGCGGGAAGTAGTCGGCCAGCATCGAGTACGCCGCCGGCGACAGCGAGGCCTCGCCGACGCCAACGAACACCCGCGCCAGGAACAAGGTGAAGAAGCTGGTGACGTAGGCGCCGGCCGCGGTCGCCGCGATCCATACCACCACGCCGAGCACAATCAGGTTGCGGCGGTTGCGGCGGTCGGCGACGCGGCCCAGCATCACCCCGATCAGCGTGTAGAACACCGCGAAGGCGAAGCCATGGACCAGGCTGAAGGCCGAGTCGGACAGCTGCAGGTCGCGCTTGATCGGCTGCACCAGCAATCCGAGGATCTGCCGGTCGACGAAGGACAGCGTGTAGGCCAGCAACAGCACGATGGTGACGTACCACGCATACAGCGGGCGGTACGGCGCAGGCGATGGCAGCGGATCGCGCATGGAAAGGCTCCGGCTCAGAAGCGCAGGGTCAGGAAGGGGGCGATGTAGAAGGAGTCGCGGCCGCGCACCGGTCCCTCGCGCAGGAACGGCCCGGCCTGGGTGTAGTGGGCGTACACGTCCAGGCTGGCGAAGGCGTTGAATCGGTACTTCACCCACAGCACCGAGCGCGTGCCGATGTCGCGCGCATCGTTGGCGTCGCCCGGCTGCAGCACCCGCCAGCCGGCCGCGTACACGCCGTCGTGCAGGCTCTGCCGCTGCAGCTTGAGCACGTACATGTCGATCCACAGCCGCTCGCTGGGACGCAGCACCAGTTCCGGGCCGATGGCGCGCACGTTGCTGCTGATCATGCTGCCGTCGAACACCGAGGCGCGCGCGTACAGGCCATTGAAGGTGTTCAGTTCGCCATCGCGCGGATCGCGGTCGCCGGAAGACACCTCCATGCGCCAGCCCAGGCGCGGCGACCACGTCGTCGTGGCGAAGGTGTAGCCGCCGAACAGCGTGCCCTGCCAGGCGCGCACGCGCTGGCCGGCGAAATGGCCGCGCTGGCCGATCAGCTCCAGGTCGTAGTCCCAGCCCTGCACGGCGCCGCTCAGGCGCGTGGACAAGGTGTGCCGATGCTCCTCGCCGACCACGCCGCCGTAACGGCGCCCGTCCTGCACGGTGTCCAGGTACAGCGTCTCCAGCAGCGCCGCCTTCGGCTGGCTGGGCGACAGCGGCACTTCGGCGTGTGCGCCCCACAGGCGCTGGTCGCGGTTGGCACGGTCGTCGAAGCTGCCGGTGCGGGTCAGCACCGGGCGCCCCCACAGCAGGCCGCCGCTCCAGCGCGGCTGCCGGGTCAGCAGCCGCACCGCATCGAACGGCATGCGCGAATTGGCCGGGTCGCGCGGATCGAGCAGGCGCTGCCAGGCGTAGGCGATCTGCTGGCGGCCGGCGCGCAGGCGCCAGGCCGGCGCCTTCTGCCCGTCGGACAGTTCGACGAACCCCTGCGCGAGGTCCAGCGGGTTGCGGTCGGTGGCCTGCACTGGCCGCGTCTGCAGGCCGGCGACGCGGCTGTCGGCGAGTTCGCCGAACAGACGCACATACGCCGACGGCCGGTAGTCGGCCCACAAGCGCAGGCGCTGCTGCGCATAGCCGTGCGGATCGGTGGCGAAGCGGCCGAAGCCGGCGTGCTCGCGATAGTCGTACAGCGTGCGGCTCTCGCCGCCGAGGCTGAGCCAGCCGTCGCCGAGCGGGAGGTACTTCCACTTCTCCCAGCCCTGGCGCGGACGCTCGGCCAGCGCCGAATAGTCTTCCTGATCGGCCAGCAGCTTGCCCTGCGGGCCGTTGGGTTCGGCATCGGCCTGGGCGCAGCCGACGCTGCACAACATTGCCAGGCACACGGTACGGGGCGCACGCCGCGCGCGCGCAAGAGGCACAGTCATCGATTCCCTCCCAAGTCTCGAAGCCAGTGGTGCGAAGGAGCGCGGTCCGCTATCCGGTCGCGCGGCCGAGTGGCGCGGTCATGACGGCGGCGCCGCCACCGCGCCCGGTGCGGTGCCGGCGTAGAGCTGTTCGACCAGCTCAGCCCGCGCGCGCAGCACGTTGCGCTGGTTGATCGACCCCTTGTCGGTGATTTCGCCCGCCTCCAGGTTCGGCGGCAGCTCCAGCCACGCCGCGCGCGCGACATGGCTGGCGCTGCCGGTGGCGCTGCGGTTGAGCGTGTCGAGCAGCCGCTGCAGCCAGGCGCGCACAGGCGGCGCCTGCAGCACCTGCGCCGTCTCGGCCTGCGCCGGCAGCCCGGACAGCGCCTGCAGCGCGTCCAGCCGCGGGAACAGCAGCAGGCCGATGGCGTCGCGGTCGGTGCCGGTGACCACCACGTCCTGCACGTACGCGGCGCCTTCCATCAGCACGCGTGTACGCAACGGGCCGACGCTGACGAACACGCCGGAAGACAGCTTGAAGTCCTCGGCCAGGCGTCCGTCGAACAACAGGCCGCGCTCGGGATGCTGCGGATCGATCGGCTTGAGCGCGTCGCCGGAGCGATAGAAGCCTTCCTCGTCGAAGGCCTCGGCGGTCTGCTGCGGCGCGTTCCAGTAACCCGGCATCACGTGCGGCCCGCGGAAGCGCGCTTCCAGCTTGTCGCCGACCGGCACCAGCTTGACCTCGCAGCCCGGCGCCGGCACGCCGACGTCGCCGGGGGTATTGCTGGTGCCGTGGGTGAAGGTGCACGACGGCGCGCATTCGGTCATGCCCAGGCCGGCGAGCATGCGGATGCGCTCGCCGCAATGCGCCTCGGCGATGCGCTCCAGGCGGTCCCACACTTCCTGCGACAGCGCCGCGGCGGCGAAGAAGAACATGCGCATGCGCGACAGGAACGTCTCGCGCAGCGCCGCATCCTGTTCCAGCGCCTGCGCCAGTTGTTCCCAGCCGCGCGGCACGCTCAGGTACACGGTGGGCGCGATCTCGCGCAGGTTGCGCAGGGTCTGCTCGAACAGCGCCGGGGTCGGCTTGCCGTCGTCGAGGTAGAAGCTGCCGCCGTTGTACAGGGCGATGCCGATGTTGTGGCTGCCGCCGAAGGTGTGGTTCCACGGCAGCCAGTCGACCAGCACCGGCGTCTGCCCGAGCACCGGAAAGGTCTGCAGCAGCATCTGCTGGTTCGCGCACAGCATGCGCTGGGTGGTGATCACCGCCTTGGGCAGCAGGGTGGAGCCGGAGGTGAACAGGAACTTGGCGATGCTGTCGGGGCCGCAGGCCGCGAAGGCGGCATCGGCGGCGTCCAGCGCACGCGGCGCCAGCAGATCCTCGAAACGCAGGCAGGCACGATCCCCCACGGTGCCACGCACGCACACCGCCGGGACATCGGTGGGGAACACCGCCGCGATCGCCGGGGCGAACGCGGCGCCGTCGCTGGCGAACAGCAGGCCTGGGCGCAGCACCTCGGCCACATGCCGCAGCTTGGCGAAATCGCGCGACAGCAACGCATAGCCCGGCGACACCGGGCAGTACGGGATGCCGGCGTACATCGCCGCGAACGCGAGCTGCAGGTGCTCCAGGTCGTTGCCGGACAGGATCGCCAGCGGCCGTTGCGCCGACAGGCCCATGTCCAGCAGATGCGCGGCGATGCGGCGGGTGCGCTCGAGCATCTGCGCGTAGCTCAGGCGCCGCCACTGCCCGGCGTCGTCGCGCTGCGCCACGAAGGTGGCATCGGGGGTGTGCAGCGCCCAGTGCTGCAGGCGCTGCAGCAGGTGCCTGGGCAGCGGCGCCAGCGGTTCGCGCGCGCGCAGGCGCAGCACGCCGTCGGCATCGCGGTGGACCTCGGTATCCGCGTGGCTCAGTCCGACAGGACGGTAGCGCGCGGCGGTGGCAACGGACTCAGCGGCATTCATCGGAACCATCCGGGGGAGAGAGACGGCACGGCGTGCGGCAACGCCACCGCGGCCCCGCGGGGCCGCAGGCGACGCGACGGGTCAGCGCTTGTAGGTCTGCAGACCGGGCTTGATGGTTTTGTCGTCCAGGAATTGCTTCAGGCCCTGTTGCCGGCCCTTCTCGGGATCGCGGTGATTGGACTGGTCGACCTTGGCGTACAGGTAGTCCTCGTTCTGCTCCCAGGTCAGCTCGCGGCAGCGCTTGAAGCCGTGCTTGGCGAAGCGCAGCACCACTGGGTTCTTCTGCTGCAGTTCCTGCGCCAGCTTGGTCACTTCCTCACGCAGCTGCGCGCGCGGCACGCTGGCGTTGACCAGGCCCATCTGCGCCGCCTCGGTGCCGGTGAAGGTGCGCCCGGTCATGATGTAGAGCATGGCGTTGCGGTGACCCATGGTGTCGGCGACAGCCTTGCTGACCAGGTTGCCCGGGGGAATGCCCCAGTTGATCTCCGACAACCCGAACACCGCTTCGTCCGCGGCGATGGCCAGGTCGCAGGCGACCAGCGGCGAGAACGCGCCGCCGAAGCACCAGCCGTTGACCGCGGCGATGGTCGGCTTGCTGTAGAAGCGCAGCAGGCGCCACTGCCACTGCGAGCAGTCGCGGCGCATGCGCTCCTGCACGATCTCTTCCTTGCCGTCGGTCTCGCGGAAGTATTCCTTCAGATCCATGCCGGCCGACCAGGATTCGCCGGCGCCGGTCAGCACCAGCACCTCGGCGCTGCTGTCCAGCTCCAGCGTCTCCAGCACGTCGATCATTTCGCGATTGAGGGTGGGACTCATCGCGTTGCGCTTGTCCGGCCGGTTCAGGATGACCCAGGCGATGCCTGCGTCGATCTCGACCTGGACGGTCTGCCAGCGGTCTTGGTAGCTGCTCATGGATAGGCCTGCATGGGGAGGGGGGAGAGAGCGGATCACTTAGGACTGATAATAGTTATAGATCATCATTATTTCGGCGCAAGCTGCAGTGCAGCATGGCGGGCGGCGCTGTGGCGGGAGCATGGCGGCCCGCCCATGGGCGGGGACAGCAACCGCGATACGAATTCTTTGGACTCGCGAAGGGAGCAAGCCATCCCAGGACCTTGGATCCGCCACCGCATCACCGCGAGCCTTCACGCCCAGCGAACGCAATGCTCACAGGGGGCGTTCAGTCCCGGGTTAGCATCCAGCCCACAGGGGTTCCGTCGACACCGGGGTGATGTGATGCACACCGTCTCCGCGCTTGACCAACCGACCCACGCTCGCGTCAGCATCGATCTGGACGCCGAGATGGCGTACTGGCAGCAGGCCCATGCCGAGGGCCGTCTCGGCCGCCAGGGCTTCGCCGACTACGCGCAACTGCTGAAGATCGGTTATGACGTGTACCTGGCCTACCCGCGCGCCAACGAGGCGCAGCTGTACCGCGTGCTGCAGGACGCTTATCACCAGTGCGCGCCGATGCTGTCGGTGCCGTGGGACGAGGCGCGCTGGCTGGTGCGGCATGCCTGGCAGCACCTGGCGCATTCGGGGCGGCGGCACTGAACAGCGCCCAGCGCAGCCCGGCATATCGTCGTTGCCAGGGCAGGAGCGGCGTCGGTCGCGACGGGCGTTACGGGGAATGCCTGTCGCGGCCAACGCTGCTCCTACGCTGCGTCTTCGGTCGCGATGGAAGGCGCCCCCGAAGCGCCGTCTCCCGGCGCAGCGGCGACAACCGGATAGCAGCCCATCGCGCGCTCGGCACACCGCGGCGTGCGCCGCGTGTTGCTGTTGCACGCATCCGGCACCGCATGCGCCTCAACGCGACGAAGCGGGTGGCGAGGCGCTGTGCTCCTTCGCTTCCAGGCGCCCATGGAACGCGTTCGATCCCTTGCCGGGCGCCGTCGCCGCCTCGCCCTCGCTGCGCTTGAGGCGTTGCTTGCGCTGTTCGACCACGCGGCTGGCCAGGGCCACGCGGCGCCCGATCACCATATCGGTCAGCCAGTCGATCAGGTGGCGCGTATAGGCGGCCTGGTGCGCCTTCTCGGTCAGCGCGTGATCGGCGCCGGCGATCATGCGCGTGGTCAGCGAGCGCGCGTTGGAGAACGCTGCCGCGTAGTTGTGCAGTACCTGGCTCGGCACGATGGTGTCGCGTTCGGCCTCCACCAGCAGCACATCGCCGCGATAGCGCTGGCAGGCCGCCAGGGCGCGGTTGTCCGCCGGCGTCACCACGCGGTTGCGGTAGGGCATCAGATCGGGATCGCGGTTCAGCGCGACCTTCGGCCCGTCCCAGTGCGCGTCCTTGTACAGCGCCGGCGAGCGCAGGGCCAGCCACTCCACCGGCCGCTCCAGCGTCAGCAACGCGGCCAGGTAACCGCCGTAGCTCAGCCCAACGACCGCGATCGCGTCCGGATCCACGTGCGGCGACGCCGCCAGGCGATCGTAGGCGGCCTTGATGTCGTCCAGGTTCTGCGCGCGCGTCACCGTCTCGCGCATCGCCGCCAGGCCTTCGTGGCCACGCAGGTCGAAGGTCAGGCACACGCAACCCAGGCCGGCCGCTTCGCGCGCGCGCACCAGGTTGTGATGCTGATTGCCACCCCAGCCGTGCACGAACAGCACGCCGGGCAGGCGGCTGGTCGGGGTCAGCAAGGTGCCGCTGAGCGCCGCGCCGTCGACCGGGATGTCGATGCTGGAAAGTTCGGCTTCCATGGTCAGGTCACGCTGCGCATGTAGCGGTACTTGGTCAGCAGGCCGGTGCGCGGCTCTTCGCCCACGTAGTACACCTGCGCCCCGGCCGGCGGCGGCGGATGCGCGCCATAGCGCTCGACGGTGGCGGCGACCACGCGTTGCAGCGTCGGCGACTGCTGGAACGCAGCGACCGCGGCCAGTTCCGCCGGCGTGGCGCCGCCGACGCGCCAGGACTGCTCGAGGACGCCGCAGGCAATGCTGCCATCGGCAAGCAGCCCCTCGATCACGTCGTAGTTGCGGCGCGACGCATAGAAGCCCGGATAGGCCGCAGCCACCAGCCGGTCGTAGTCGCGTGCCTTCATCACCGCGGTGCGCTGGCGCGGCGGCAACGGCTGCTCCAGCAGTGTGTCGAGGGTGCCGCGGATCACCTGCAGTTCCGAGCCGCCGTACGCCTCGCGGCCGCTGCCGTCGCGGGTGACCGACTGCGTGCCGCAGTAGGCGATGGTGATGCCGGCGCAGTGCGTTTCGCCGACGCTGAAAGTGGTCGGCTGCTGCAGGTGCCGTTCCAGCACCACCCCATGCTCGCGCAACGCATGCGCGGGCAGTGTCGCCAGCGCCGTATCCAGCGCCTGCGCGTCGCCGAGCAGCGCCTGCCCGAGCCCACCGACGCCGTGCGGCAGCTTCAGCCGCACCGGGCCGCCGTCGCACAAACGCGCGTACGCGCGTCGGGCATCGGCAGCGCTGAAGGCGGCGTAGCCCGGCAGCGTGGCGGACGCCAGCGCCGCGCCCAGGTCGGGCTGCCACCCGTCAGGTGACTGCGCATCGATCTCGATCAGCGGATGGCTGATCGCCTTGGTGGCGACGAAGGCGTACGGCACCACGCCGCCCAGCAGATCGGCCGCCGCGTGCACGCCGAGCTGCTCGGCCTGCGCGGTGGTCAGGGTGTCGTCGGGCACGCAGAACGCGCCCGCACCGGCGGCACAGCGCTCGTCGTGCACGGGCAGGTGCATCAGCCGCCCCACTTCGGCGACCACCCAGGCATGCGTGGCTGCCTCGTGGCCCCCGGACACGGTCTCCCGCACCTGGCAGGCGCGGACATTGGCATGCACGGTGGATCGGGCCATGCGGAACGCTCCGTGCGGATTGGAAAGACGCGCTGCCTCAGCCATGGTCGTACCACTGCAGCAGCAACACGGCGGCCGCGGCCAGCGCCAGCAGCGCGGCAACTACGCGCAGCCAGCGGCTGGCGCGCAGTTGCCGCCACCAGGCAGCGGCTTCGGACGTGCCGCTGGCATCGCGCGCGTGTCGATGCTGGGGCGCGGACCCGGAAGGAGGGGCCGCAGAGTGGCGGTCGTCGTGACGCATGGCGCAAGGCTGTCGCGCGGGCTGTCGCATGGGGGTGAACGCGATGTGGTGCGCGTGTCATCGCGCGAAAACCAGGGCCGGCCGCGTCCGGTCAACCGCATCATCGCGTCGGCGATGCGCGTCGCGCTTGCGGTAAAGACGACTCAGTGCGAGCACACAGTCGGTGCGAGCAATAGCGTCATCACGGTCGATCGTCAGCGCAGCAACGCACGAACGCTGTGGTCGACACCGTACTCAGACCGCCGCCGTCGCCGTGGCATGGTGAGCGGGCAAGCGGGCATCGATCCGGTGCTTGCCGGCCAGCGCCTGCATGCCCTGCAAGGTGGCCTGCACCGCGCTGGCATAGCCGCTGCGCCACAAGTCGGCGCGCGACTGCCGCGATGCTGCCGCATTCAGTGCCAGTGCGAAGGCCTGCACGCGCGGATCGGCCAGCGCGGCGCGCTCCAGGAAGGGCTGCTCCGGGGCGATGACGTCGACCGGGGCCAGCCAGGCGTCGGCGACCAGCTCGGCCACGCCGGCGCGGTGCGAGAGCTGGTGCATGGCAGTGAGCGTTTCGTGCAGCATTTCCAGGCACGCCCATTGCCACAGCGCGGCCTTGTACTGCGGGTCGGCCTGGTCCAGGGCGGACAAGGCGCCATCGACATGATCGATGCGAAGATCCTGCATGACCGACTCCACGATACGGCGTTGCGATCCGCACATTCTGCGCGGCGAAAGTGAGCGCAACGTGAGTCGTGCGGCGGCAGCGTACAGGCGGTCACAACGGGCGCGGCGGCAGCCATCGCGTATACTGGCCGCGCGCCTGCTCGCGCCGCTCTCTCACTACGCGCTTCCCATGACGCCACCCTGACACCCGCAGCTTGCATCGGCCCGCCTCGACGGCAGGCCGCAAGTTGTTGGTTTTCCATTGCATACAGCGAGCGCTGCCCTGCGACAGGGCGGTGTCGGGAGCGTTTACCTTGAAATTTTCCTCTTCCCTGCGCCAGTCTTGGTGCGGCAATCTCCGTGGCGACGTGCTCGCCGGCCTGGTCGTGGCATTGGCGCTGATTCCCGAGGCGATCGCGTTCTCGATCATCGCCGGCGTCGATCCCAAAATCGGCCTCTATGCCGCCTTCTGCATCTGCGTGACCATCGCCTTCGCCGGCGGGCGCCCCGGCATGATTTCCGCCGCCACCGGCGCGATGGCGTTGCTGATGATCGGCCTGGTCAAAGAGCACGGCGTGCCCTATCTGCTCGCGGCCACGCTGCTGACCGGCGTGCTGCAGATCCTGGCCGGGCTGTTCAAGCTCGGCGCGCTGATGCGCTTCGTCTCGCGCTCGGTGATCACCGGCTTCGTCAATGCGCTGGCGATCCTGATCTTCATGGCGCAACTGCCCGAGCTGATCGGCGTACCGGTGCCGGTGTATCCGCTGGTGGCGCTGGGCCTGCTGCTGATCTACGGCCTGCCCTGGCTGTCGCAGCGCAGCTTTCCCGGCATCGGCCTGTGGTTGCTGGTGCTGGGCGCGGCCCTAACGGCAGGCAGCATGGCGCCGTGGACGCTGCTGCCGGTCGCCGTGGGCGGTGCCACAGTGCTGCTGCTCGGGCACCGCTGGACGCGTGGCCTGGCGGTGCCGCCGCCGCTGGTGGCGATCGTGCTGCTGACCGGGCTGGCGCTGTACTTCGGCATCCACGTGCCCACCGTCGGCGACAAGGGGCAACTGCCCGATCGCCTGCCCAGCCTGCTGCTGCCGAGCGTGCCGTGGACGCTGGAGACGCTGCGGATCGTGTTTCCGGTATCGGCGACGATGGCGGTGGTCGGCCTGCTCGAGTCGATGATGACCGCGCAGATCGTCGACGACATGACCGACACGCCCAGCGACAAGAACCGCGAATGCGTGGGCCAGGGCGTGGCCAACATCGTCAGCGGCTTGTTCGGCGGCATGGCCGGCTGCGCGATGATCGGGCAATCGGTGATCAACGTGAAGTCCGGCGGGCGCGGCCGCCTGTCCGCATTGATCGCCGGCAGCGTGCTGTTGCTGCTGGTGGTGTTCGCCGGCGCCTGGGTGCGGCAGATCCCGATGGCCGCGCTGGTGGCGGTGATGATCATGGTCTCGGTGGGCACGTTCAGCTGGCGCTCGCTGGCGCAATTGCGCACCCATCCGACCAGTTCCAGCGTGGTGATGCTCGGCACCGTCGCGGTGACCGTGGCCACCCACGACCTGGCGCGCGGCGTGCTCACCGGCGTGCTGCTGTCGGCGCTGTTCTTCGCGCGCAAGGTCGGGCGCATGCTGCACATCGCGCGCAGCGAGGACGCCGATGGCGGCCACACCTACCGCATCCGCGGCCAACTGTTCTTCGCCTCGGCCGGCGGCTTCGCCGGTGCCTTCGACTTCGCCCATGCGCCAACGCGGGTCACCCTGGACCTGAGCGACGCGCATGTCTGGGACATCAGCGCGATCGGCGCGCTGGACCAGGTGGTGATGAAATTTCGCCGCCACGGCGCGCAAGTCCACGTGCTGGGACTGAACCCGGACAGTGCAGCGATGGTCGGGCGGCTGGGCAGACACCAGCGCGATGACGTGGAAAGCGTTCCACTGCATTGAGGCCCGGCCGGGACGATCGTGTCGGCACGGCGCAGCGCGCGGTCACGCCGCGCGCCGTCCCGCGTGCCGACATGGCGACGACATCGGCCGATTAGCATCGAACTGCTAACGGCCATGCAGGAGATCCGCCGATGTCACTGGACCACTGGCAACTGCCGCCACACGACTGGGTGCCCAACCACCCGTTCCTGCCAGTGCTGCACTACCGGCAGTGCGTCGGCACCCTCGACGCCGACGGCTTCGAACGCCGCTTCGCCGCGCACGGCTGGCCCCCGCAATGGCGCGACGGCATCTACGACTATCACCACTACCATTCCACCGCGCACGAAATGCTCGGCGTCGCCCGCGGCAGCGCCCGCGTGCTGCTCGGCGGCCCGGTCGGCATCGAGGTCGCGCTCGCTGCCGGCGATGCGCTGCTACTGCCGGCCGGGACAGGCCATTGCCGGCTGTCGGCCAGCGCCGACTTCATGGTCGTCGGCGCCTATCCCGACGGGCAGGATTGGGATATCTGCCGGGAAGCGCCTACGGCCGAGATGCTGCAACGGATCGCCAACGTGCCTTTTCCAAGCAGCGATCCATTGCTCGGGGCGGAGGGGCCGTTGCTGAAGCATTGGAAGAGACCAGTCGACGTCGACTGACTGCGTCGTCGCACGGGATCATGCTTGCCTCGAAGTCGGCCCCGCCGCCCAGACATCGCACGCCGGATCGAACTCGGTCGTCGCTGCGTGCTCGGAGCGCCAGCCGAAGCCGCAGATCGCCATGACGCTCTGGCGCATCGGATCCAGGTCCAGCGCCTTGCCGAGATCGACATCATTGATGGCGGAGGTGACGAACGCGCCCAACCCCAGATCGGTGGCAGAGAAGTACAGCGCCTGTGAGATGTGGCCGACGTCCAGGGTCAGCGCGCGATAGGCCTTGGCATGCTGGCGATACTTACAGAACGTCCGGTTGAGTCCATCAGGACAACCAAGAAGCGCCAGGATGTGGATCGCTTGCTTATCAGCTTGGCGATCTAAATTACATATTTTTTGCTACGTAAGAACGGCAATGGATGCCCCGACCGAAGACTTGACGGATCAGAGCGAAGATGAATTGACATCCTCTACAGTCCGTCTAGCATCAGATGGCCTAGGTTCAACCTAAGCACACACCTCTAACGTTGATCGAGGAAGGGTATGGGCACAGCTTTATTGCAACAAAATGAAGAGGCTCTGGCCTCCCCGACAAGCCCTTTGCAGGGAAAAATTCCACTTGACGAGAAGGTCGCTGACCGCCTATTGGATCTCTTGAGCACCGACAATCAGTTCCGTGCACTTTTCAAGAAAGATCCTGTCGCTGGACTTGTCCAAGCTGGACATGTATTTGCGATCAACAAGGCGGAAAATCGCACCAAGGAAGTCCAATTTTTGCCCTTTCTTCGATGCTTGCTTGTCGGAAAATTGGCCAGCAAAAAAGAAATCTCTCGGTCTAGAGACGACATCAGAGCATTCCTAACGAGCGCAGGCACTCACACGGTTGTTCATGCTTTGGAATCGGGCAGAGTAGAAGCCTTCTTCAGGAAGTGAAGCTAGCGAAGGCTTCGCGGGCGCGCCAGCCAAAAGCTGGCGCGCCCGTGACTCCGCTATCGACCTAGCCATACCTCGTTAAGCGGATCAAACTCAGTCGTCGTCATCGACTTTGACCTCCAACCAAATCCGCAAATGGCGAGCGGCCCCTCAAGCAAAGGATCAAGTCCGAACGCATTTTCGACGTTGACGTCGTTTATAGCAGAGGTCACGAAGGCACCTAGTCCGAGCTGTGTTGCGCTAGAGTAAATCGCCTGGGAGATATGACCTACATCCAGTGTTACCGCGCGGTACGCTTTCGAATGAAACCGATACTTCCAGAAACTGCGCGCGTATCGAGGCGCAAGGATAAGCTGAACATGCGCCCCCGCAAACCAGTGTTGCCCCGCCAACATCTCCGTCGTCAAGGTGGCAAGACAGACGGATGGGATAGAAAGCAATTCCAACTTATGTTCAACAGGATGATAGTGGTAGAGACCCGGCGCAATGCCCTCTACCCGCTGCATGACTAAGTAAACCTCGGTCGGATGCAATCCGCCAGCCGAAGGAACATTCTTTTTTACGAATGCAGTATCTTCCTGAAGGCGAACAACTGCTTGGGCCATCACCACCCTCTGCATCATTCGTGAAAAAATGTCGATCGGAAGCTCTTTCTCCTGGTCGAAATTTCTGCACGTCGCTCTAGTCGCCATGAGCTTCTCGTACTCATCGGCCGCAAGCCTGGGAAGTTCTATGTCCCCCGCCGAATGAGATCTGGATATCACTTCTGGAGGCGGCGGGCCAAGTTTATCGCGCAACTCCGGCGCAGTGGTCAACTTGTTGGCTTCCATGGAGGCGACGCTGTCAAGATCCTTCCAGCGACAAAACTTGTGCAGCATGGCCGCAGCGGGCCACCAATACGCTGAGCGCACGACGTCATCGCGATCCCGAATCGCCTTGTGAGCTTTTGTGTCGCCGACGAGTAAACCCTTCTTCAAAAGAGCGTCAATCAAATCAATCGCCTGAGAAGCGAAGGATTTTTTATTTATCCAGTCGCTTGGACTGATACTTCCCAAAATCTCCCTCTCTTCCTGATTGACTTCCACTTCATCATCCAGGTGTGGTGCGAGCGCCAGCCAGCGGATCTGACGACTAAGGCCGGCGCCGCCAGAAAATAGTGACATCAAGTCAAAATCGACCGATTCCCTAGGCTCAAAAAATACAATCGCGCAGCGGCGAAGCTTCATAGCATCCTCATTGCAAATTCATAGCTAAACTTTATCTCGCCTCTGCCGATAGATAGGCGTTACACCGCGTACCTTGAAGATTCGAACCCCACTTTACAATAGAGAAAATTGATCATGACAAGCAATTCCTCGCATTCCTCTCCGCTAGACCCTGCAGGTGCCTCGCGGTTACTCGACGCGCTGATTACAGATGACGCTTTCCGCACGGCTTTCCAAAATGACCCCGTCGCGGCACTCGCCTCCATTGGCATTTTACTAGATGCCGATGCCGACACGAGTTGCTTAGAAGTAGGAATAATGGCAACAAAAGAAGAGCTGATCGCCACCAGAGAACTCCTTCTGGCGTATCTCATCTCGGACATGGCATTTCACAATCCACACTGCTTTGAGGCCGACCAGGTTGAAAAATACCTAAAGGCTGGCGGTTGATCGCTCGGCAGTGAGGCCCAGCCCCTTAACTCGTGTCGATGCCGCAGCGGCGTCGATCACATTAAGGGGCTGGAAGATGGAGCTACCCGAGACTTCAGCATACCCGCGCCCCCTACCCAGAAAAATCGCGCGATCCTGCACGAGAGCTGCTTTGGAGTCACCAATTATTTCCAATGCATCCCTCATTACGACTCTGGACTGGAACAGCTCTTTACCGTTGAGCTGTGACTGCAACAGAGCGACGGCGCGACGTGGACTTCCCTCTTGTAAGAATTGCTTTGCTTTGATCAAGACAATCATTCTATGAGCTGTAGCATCGCCGGAAATCTCGCCCATATGGATGAGCTCTTGCAATTCTTCAGGTGCCTGTTTGAATCCGGAACGTTGCAACAAATACACGGACGCCAAGGCCAACGCCATGTAGTCTGATCTCTCTACAGGCGACTTCAGAGAAACACTTTTGGATAACTCTCTTGCACACTTGAGAAGTTCATTTTGCAAAGCTCCGTCTTCCCTCTTATTGATTCGCAAAGATAATGCGATCAATTTAAAGTCATAATATAGCAATTCGGAATCCGCCTTGATATGCGCGGCTTTCTCCTCCGCGACAGACGCAGCCTCTGCCAGATTCCCACGCTGAGCAAGAACAACGATACGCGTGATGACATCGGTCGGACTAGCGGCGGCTACTCTCCTATCGCCCTGTTGATCAATCAAACTCTGGGCTGCCGGAAGATCTCCATAGGCGGCCAAGGCAAGAGCGCTCCCTAGCCCAGCGGATGGGCCGAACTCCTGATCAGACTGTCGGAAGTACTCCATCGACTCTCTTAGCCGGCCCTGCCCCAGTTCAGCCCTGGCCAACTGGGCCAAGGCATAACCGCGCAATGGATTATTTGCCGCTACCGCGGACTTCAGGTACTTGATTGCCTCTAAATAATCACCATCCTCCATTGCAGCCCACGCATAATTCGCGGCGCCAGCGTAATAATCGGGATACAGCTGAGCCAAGAGCTTCCACCTACGAGCGGGATCATCGCCCTTCTTCGGATAGTACTGAGACTTCCACGCGAGCAAATAAATCTGGTCTCGCTTTGGAAGACGATCCAGATGGCTCAGCGCAGCACGAAGGTGCGGCTCGGCTGACGCTGGTTCGGCCCGACTCGCGTAGACCCTCATGATGGCGGCGTGAGCAAGCGCGAAATCCTTATCCAGTTCGAGTGCCCGCGTGAAATACTCAATCGCCAAGTCGTTTTCTTTTCGGGCGTAGGCATCAACGCCCAGCGCATAAGCACGTAGCGCGTCGATACTGGAGGTACTCACTTGTGGCAACGGTTGAGCACTCTGCGCAATCGATTCCATCGCTTCGCCCAGCTTGTCTCGCAGCTGGATAGTAACGTTGTCGATTGAGGCCAGTGCGGAATCCAGGCCTTTCCCGTCTTTCGATAATGCCAATACTGTTACACCACTTGTGGGATCAACGACGTCGACGCTCACCCTCAGTCGCCCACCTACCTCGGCAACCGTTGGCAAGAGCACGGCTTTCGCTCCATCTCGCTGCGCAATTTCCGACGCAGTAGCCCGGTCAATGCGGCTGTCCGGACTACGCCGCATTCGTATCAAGGTATCCCGCACCTTGAGATCGCTCAGCAGATTCACGTAACGCGACTGCTCGAGGCTGATCCGGAATGCCTGATCCAGCGATTCGTCGAGTACCTGATTGCCCGTCAGATTCCGCAAATCCCCCACCACTACCCAGTCGCGTTCGGCGAAGGCGATGGCCGGCTGCGGGCGGGTGACGAACCAGGCGCCGACGGCGAACGCGGCGATCAGCGCCGCTTCCGCCGCCAGCGCCGCCGGCCGCCGCCACAGCGGGATGTCGCGCCAGGCCTTGGGCGTGGGCTTGGGCGCGCGCAGCGGGGTGTGGCCGATCTCGCCGACTTCGTAGATCTCCAGCGGGGTCGGCACGCCCTTGAAGCGCCAGCGGCCGTGCGATTTCCACAGCAGGCGCTCGCCGCGTTCGCCCAGCTCGCGCGCGGCGCGGTGGGTCAGCGACTCGGCCACCGCCGACAGCAGGATCTGCCCGGGCCGGGCCAGGGTCATCAGCCGCGCCGCGGTCGGCTTGGCCAGGCCTTCCACTTCCAGTGGCTTGGCGCCCACCTGCACGGCCGCATCGCTGTTGCGCCAGGTCAGCACTTCGCCCACGTGCAGGCCGGCGCGCACCTTCAGGTCGAGCTTGCGGTGCGCGCCCAGGTCGCGCAGGCCGCGGCTGTAGTCCAGGGCGAACCCAAGGCCGTCGATCGGCCGTTCGAACAGCAGCAGCAGGCCATCGGAGCGGTCGATCAGGCGGCCGCGCCAACGCTGCTGCAACTCCAGCACCAGCGAGTCGTGCCGCTTGAACAGGTCGGCCGCATTGGCGTCGCCGAGCTTTTCCACCAGCGCAACCGAATCGCACAGGTCGGTCAGCAGCAGGGTACGAAGCTGCGGGACCTCGGGCTGCAGTGCGGTGGCATCGGTCATGGCGGCGGCTCGGCGGGGACGCGGTAGCTCAGCAGGGGGCAGAGGCGAGGTCGTGCCAGTACAGCCGGTTGCCGCCCTGGCGCTTGGCTTCGTACAGCGCCGCATCGGCGTTGGCGTACCAGTCGTTCCAGTCCGAATGCGGATCGACCCGGCTGATGCCGATGCTGACCGGACAGATGTGCGGCGCCGGGTGCGGTACGCCCAGCAGGTTCTGCACGGTGGCGAGCACGAACTCGCCGATGCGGCGCAGGTCCTCGACCGTGCCGGCGGCCACCAGCAGGCAGAACTCGTCGCCGCCCAGGCGGCACGCCGTGTCGTCCGGCCCGGCCACCGAGCGCAGGATGTTGGCGACGTTCTGCAGCACGCGGTCGCCGACTAGGTGGCCGTGGGCATCGTTGATGTGCTTGAAGCGGTCGCAGTCGATCAGCAGCAGGCCCGGGCCGGGCGAGCGGCCATCGCGGCGACACTCCTGCAGGCGCAGGATCAGTCCGCGGCGGTTATGCAGGCCGGTCAGTTCGTCGGTCCGCACCAGTTCCTCGGTCTGGCTGAGCTGGTGGGTGGTGGCGTAGAGGTTGTCCAGCGCCGCTTCCAGGTCGCGGTTGCGCCGGCGCAGCTGACGGATCAGGGTCTGCTCGTTCATCACCACGCGCATGATCGTGCGGCGCAGGAAGTAGGCGACCACGCCCGGGTCGCGCTCGACCAGGCGCTGGAAGTCGTCGTGGTCCAGTTCCACCAGGGCGCCGTCGCTGGCGGCGAGCGCGTCGGCGCTGCGCATGTGGTTGCCGATCAGCAGGCCCAGCTCGCCGAAGAACTCGCCATGGCCCAGGTGCTTGACCACCAGGTCCTCGCCGAAATCCAGATCGATCACGCCGCTGGTGATCACGAACATCGCGCTGCCGCCGTCGCCGCGGCGGAACAGCACGTCGCCGGCACGCACCGTCCGGGCGCGACCGAACTCGGAAAACAGACGCAATTCTGCGGCGGTCAGCACCGCCAGCTCGTTCGGCTTCGGAGCGACCGCAGCGTTCGAAATTGTGCCGCGTGCGGTGGATGCGGCGCTGTCGCAGCTCATCCGGCCCCCTAATGTGACGTCGCTGGCCCTGTCCGCGGAGCATAGCACCTACACGCCGCGCTCACGATACGTTTCACAGGCAATCTCGCCCCTGCAAGAGACATCGCAAGCCGCCGCTGCGGCGATCTGTCGCACGCGGTAGACAGCGCCGTTCCGCCGACGGCAGCGCAAAAAAAGCCCGGGCGAACCCGGGCTTCCCACCTCCTGCCAGGGAGGGGCGATCGATCGGCGCGCCTGGCTGCAGGTCAGGCCGCTTTCTCGCCATGGAACTGCTCTTCCTCGGTCGAGCCCTTCAGCGCGGTGGTCGAGGACTGGCCCTGCTGAATCGCCTGGGTCACCGCATCGAAGTAGCCGGTGCCGACCTCGCGCTGGTGCTTGACCGCGGTGAAGCCGCGATCGGCGGCGGCGAACTCGGCCTCCTGCAGTTCGACGAAGGCGCTCATCTGCCGGCGCGCGTAGCCGTGCGCCAGGTTGAACATCGAGTAGTTCAGCGCATGGAAGCCGGCCAGGGTGATGAACTGGAACTTGTAGCCGTAGCTGGCGATCTCGCGCTGGAACTTGGCGATGGTGGCGTCGTCCAGGTTCTTCTTCCAGTTGAAGCTGGGCGAGCAGTTGTAGGCCAGCAGCTTGCCGGGGAACTTGGCGTGGATGGCCTCGGCGAACTTGCGCGCGAACTCCAGGTCCGGCTTGCCGGTCTCGCACCAGATCAGGTCGGCGTAGGGCGCGTACGCCAGGCCGCGGCTGATCGCCTGGTCCAGGCCCTTGTGGGTACGGAAGAAGCCCTCGACCGTGCGCTCGCCGGTGGTGAACGGGCGATCGTTGGGGTCGATGTCGCTGGTCACCAGGTCGGCGGCCTCGGCATCGGTGCGCGCCACCAGCAGGGTCGGCACGCCCATCACGTCGGCGGCCAGGCGCGCGGCGTTCAACTTCTCGATCGCCTCGCGGGTCGGCACCAGCACCTTGCCGCCCATGTGTCCGCACTTCTTCACCGAGGCCAACTGGTCCTCGAAGTGCACGCCGGCCGCGCCGGCCTCGATCATCGCCTTCATCAGCTCGAAGGCGTTGAGCACGCCGCCGAAGCCGGCCTCGGCATCGGCCACGATCGGCTGCAGGAAGTCGATCTCGTCCTTGCCTTCGGCGTGGTGCAACTGGTCGGCGCGCAGCAGGGTGTTGTTGATGCGCTTGACCACCGCCGGCACCGAGTCGGCCGGGTACAGCGACTGGTCCGGGTACATCTGCCCTGCCAGGTTCGCGTCGGCGGCGACCTGCCAGCCGGACAGGTAGATGGCGTTGAGCCCGGCCTTGACCTGCTGCATCGCCTGGTTGCCGGTCAGCGCGCCCAGCGCGTTGACGAAATCCTTCTCGTGCAGGTACTTCCACAGCTTCTCGGCACCGAGCCGGGCCAGCGAATGCTCCACGTGCACCGTGCCGCGCAGGCGCACCACGTCGGCGGCGGTGTAGTTGCGGGTGATCCCGGCCCAGCGCGGATCGGTGTCCCAGTCGCGCTGGATCTGTTCGGCGGTCTGCAGCGTGGTGCTCATCTGGCGTTCTCCTCGAAATGGATGCAGCGATGAAACGGTGGGGGTGTGCCGGATAACGAGCTTGGAAGGCTCGGCAGGGATCAGACGCAGGGACATCGCTCTCACGATTCCCCATTCCCGACTCCCCACTCCCGGCTTCAATCAATCAACTGATAGGCCGGCAAGGTGAGGAAGTCGGCCAACGCCTCGTCGCGCGTCAGCCGATCCAGCAGCGCGATGGCCTCGTCCACGCGCGCCCCGCCCGGCAGCAGCGCGCGCTCGCCCAGCCGTGCCGGCAACTGCCGCAGGCAGGCGTCGAACAGGGCGAAGTCGATGGCGGTGCCGTCGTCCAGGTGCAGGCCGCCCACGTGCAGCCACTGCCACAGCTGGCTGCGGCTGATCTCGGCGGTGGCGGCGTCCTCCATCAGGTGGTGGATCGGCACGCAGCCGTTGCCGTCCAGCCACGCCGCCAGGTAGCGCACGCACACTTCGATGTTGCCCTCGAAGCCGGCGCGGGTGATGGTGCCGGTGGACGGGGCGATCAGCGTGTCGCGGTCGGCCTGCACGTCATCGCGGCGCACCGCGTGCTGGTTCGGCGTGCGCATGTGCTCGTCGAACACGGCGCGGGCGATCGGGATCAGCGCCGGGTGCGCCACCCAGGTGCCGTCGTGGCCGGCGGTGACCTCGCGCAGCTTGTCCGCGCGCACCCGCGCCATCGCCTGCTCGTTGGCCACCTCATCGTGGCCGATCGGGATCTGCGCGGCCATGCCGCCCATCGCATGCGCGCCGCGGCGGTGGCAGGTGCGGATCAGCAGTTCCGAATAGGCCTTCAGGAACGGCTGGGTCATGGTCACCTGACCGCGCTCGGGCAGCACCCGGTCCGGATGCCGGCGGAAGGTCTTCAGGTAGGAAAAGATGTAGTCCCAGCGGCCGCAATTCAGGCCGACGATGCGCCCGCGCAGCGCATGCAGGATCTCGTCCATCTCGAATACCGCCGGCAGCGTCTCGATCAGCACGGTGACCTTGATCTGGCCCTGCGGCAGGCCGAGCATGTCCTCGATGTGGGCCAGCGCGGTCTCCCACAGCGCCGCTTCCTCCATCGACTGCAGCTTGGGCAGGTACAGATAAGGACCGCGGTCCTTGGCCTGCAGCGCGCGACCGTTGTGGAAGGCGAACAGCGCCGCATCGAACAGGCCGCCGGCCAGCGGCTGACCATCGACCAGCACGTGCTTCTCGTCCAGGTGCCAGCCGCGCGGGCGCACGATCAGCACCGCCTGCTCCTCGTAGGGCCGCAACGTATAGCGCTTGCCCGGGCTGCCGTCGCGCGCGGCCGGCGCGGTGAAGGTCAGGGTCCCGGCCACCGCCTCGGCCAGCGCGCGCTGGCCGGCGACCAGGTTGCGCCAGGTCGGCGCGGTCGAATCCTCGAAGTCCGCCATGTACACCTTGGCGCCGGAGTTCAGCGCGTTGATGACCATCTTCGGATCGGTCGGGCCGGTGATCTCGACCCGGCGGTCCTGCAGCGCCTCGGGCAGCGGCGCCACCTGCCAGTCGCCCTCGCGGATCGCGCGGGTGTCGTCGCGGAAGTCCGGCAGGCCGCCGGCGTCGAAGAACGCCTGGCGCTCGCGCCGCGCGGCCAGCCGCGCCTGCCGCTCCGGCTCGATCGACCGGTGCAGCGACACCAGCAGGGCCAGCAGCGGCGGCGGCAGCAAAGCGTCCTGACCGGCCAGCGAGGCGGTCAGGGCGATGCCCGGCGTGGAGCGCGTGGACGGGTCGGGAGCGGCAGCGAAAGCGGGGGCGGACATGTGGGGATTCCTCGATGTTTCCGGGGCTCCACCGTGCTGCCGACGCATGTATTTGACAAAGCAGTTTTGTCAATGATTTATATAAGTAAGACTTATATCTATCACGTCATGGCTACGAGCAACGCCGCAACCCCGCGATTTCCCTACAAATCCGACCGGCTCAAGCCGCTGCGCGCGTTCTGCCAGACGGTGCGCCTGGGCGCGGTGTCGCGGGCCGCGGAGGCCTTGTTCGTCAGCCAGCCGGCGGTGACCCTGCAGTTGCAGGCGCTGGAACGCGAACTGGGGGTGGTGCTGTTCGAGCGCAGCGGCCGGCGCCTGGTGCCCAGCCGCGAGGGCCAGTTGCTGTACGAGATGGCGCAGCCGCTGGTGGAGAGCCTGGACCGGCTGGAGGCCGACTTCCGCGAGAAGGCGCGCGGGCTGGACGCCGGCGAACTCAACGTCGCCGCCAACAGTTCCACCATCCTCTACCTGCTGCCGAAGATCGTGGAGGCCTTCCGCGCCCGCCACCCGCAGGTGCGGCTGACCCTGCACAACGCGATCAGCGCCGACGGCACCGACCTGCTGCGCGAGGACGCGGTGGACCTGGCGGTCGGCTCCATGCTCGACGTGCCGGCCGACCTCAGCTACGCCCCGGTGTACCGCTTCGAACAGTTGCTGATCGCCCCGCACGACCATCCGCTGGCCCGCAAGCCGAAGCTGACCCTGGAGGACCTGTCGCCGTACCCGCTGATCCTGCCGCCGCGGCGCCAGGTCACCTACCGCCTGGTCGACCTGGTGTTCCAGCAGGCGCGCGTGCCCTACACCGTGGCGCTGGAGGTCGGCGGCTGGGAAGTGATCAAGCAGTACGTGGCGATGGGCATGGGCGTGTCCATCGTCAGTTCGATCTGCCTCACCGACGCCGACCGCGCGCGCCTGGCCACCCGCGCCCTGGGCAATTACTTCCCGGCGCGCAGCTACGGCGTGGTGGTGCGCAAGGGCAAGTATCTGTCGCCGCAGGCGCGCGCCTTCATCGAGCTGATCCAGCCGGACCTGTTCACCCCGCGCGGCTACGACGAGAGCGGGCCGTCGGAGCGGTAGCCGCGCACGGCCGCGCGTCAGCGGCGCCCTTGGGCTCTGCTACCGTGGCGGCACGCCCGCTGCACACCGATCGCCCGTGTCGCTGCCCTCCCGCTACGCCGAAGCCGACGCACCCCCGGCGCTGCGCGACCGCCTGCGCTGCAGTTGGCGATTCCGCCAGGGCGAAGCCGAGACCGCCGCGACGCAGGTGCTGCCGGATGGCTGCGTCGACCTGATCTGGGACGGCCGCGCCCTGTTCGTCGCCGGGCCGGACCGCCGCGCCACCGATGCCAGATTGGCGCCAGGCAGCGTGCTCACCGGCGTGCGCCTGGCCGCCGGTGCCGGCGCCAGCCTGCTCGGCGTGCCGCTACACGCCATTGCAGACCAGCGTGTGCCGCTGGAGGCGCTGTGGGGCGTCCGCGGCCGCGACTGGCAGGCACGGATGGAAGACACCGCCGATCCGCTGACGGCTTTGCACACGCTGTGCGCGAGCCGGCCGCTGCACCGCGACTCCGCGATGGCCTGGCTGTTCGCACAACTCGCCGGCGACGCACCGCCGCGGCTGGACTCGCTGACCCATGCGCTGGGCGTCAGCGAACGCACCTTGCGGCGACGCAGCCACGACGCGTTCGGCTACGGCGCCAAGACCCTGGAGCGCATCCTGCGCCTGCAACGCTTCCTGGGCCTGGTCCGCCAGCATCCCAGCCTGACCGCGGCCGCCCTCGAGGCCGGCTACGGCGACGCACCGCACCTGGTGCGCGACAGCCGGCAACTGACCGGCCTGCGCCCGCGCGACCTGGTGCAGCGGCACGCGCGCTGAGCTGGCCGTTTTCGCCAAGCCGGCGGCCGCACGGTGGTCGATACTGGCGCCCCGTCCAAAGGAACCGCCCATGTCCCGCGCCGAGCAACACCACCGCATCGACTATCTGGAATTCGCCGTCGCCTCGATCGCCGCGGCCAAGGCCTTCTACGGCCAGGCCTTCGACTGGACCTTCCAGGACTACGGCCCGGACTACTGTGAATTCCGCGACGGCCGCCTGAGCGGCGGCTTCTTCCACGGCACGCCGCAGCCCGGCGGCGCCCTGGTGGTGCTGTACTCCAACGACCTCGCCGCCACCCAGGCGCGCATCGAAACCGCCGGCGGCCGCATCGTGCGCCCGCTGTTCGACTTCCCAGGCGGGCGCCGCTTCCACTTCGCCGACCGCGACGGCTACGAACTGGCGGTGTGGTGCGAGGGCTTGTGACGGCACCGCGGCACCAGCAGGTTGCCTCCGCAGGAGCGGCTTCAGTCGTGACGGGCACTCCCGGTAACGCCTGTCGCGGCTGAAACCGTTCCTACGGATCAGGTCGCGTCATTGTGCGCGGTGCCCTACAGCCGCGCCCACTCGAATCCCTCGCCGCGGCGGTAGAACACCGCCAGCGCCTTGCCGTAGACGCTGTCGGCATCGACGAAGCCGAAATAGCGGCCATCGAAACTGTCGCCGCGATGATCGCCCATGACCAGCAGTTTGCCGGGCGGCACCCGCACACCGTGCAGGTCCGGGCCTCCGCCCGCGTCCAGATCCAGCCGCGCGATGCGCGCGCCGAAGCGCTCCGCATCGTCCGTGGCGCCCACCTGCAGCGGCTGGCCGTTGATGGCGAGATGGCCGTCGCGCACGTCGACGCGATCGCCCGCCACCGCCACCACGCGCTTGATCAGGCGGGTGCCGTCGTGCGGCGAATCGAACACCGCCACATCGCCGCGCTGCGGCCGGCCGCGTTCGAACACGCGGTATTCGGTGAACGGCACGCGCAGCCCGTAAGCGCTCATGTCCACGGCGACGCGATCGCCGGGCTGCAGCGTCGGCTGCATCGAGCCGGAGGGCACCACATAGTGATTGGCGAAGGACGACCGCGCGGCGGTGAGCAGCAACAGCATCACCACCATCGGCAGCAGTTCCTTGCGGCTCCAGCGCGCGGCGCGCTGCAGGCGGGTGGCGTGCGGATCGGCGTGGGTCATGGGGCACCTGGGATGAGCGAGGGCGGCACGGGATGTGTCATCGCGACAGTGCGCGCTCGGCGGCTCGCGGGGCCAGTGACGAAAGGCATGGCGCCGCCCGACACAGACGCCTGCCGACACCATGCAGGCAGCAACTACTTGCAGTGCGGAAACTCGCCCACTTTGACGACCGGAGGCAGACGTTCCTCGTTTCCGCCATCACTCCCTTGCTCGCCATTGAGGTACCTGATCCGGACTCCTTTACCGTCGCGACGCACCGCGTAAAGCGGTTCGCTCCGGTCGGAGTACACCACGAGCTCTCCGTCTTCGACGCGCGTCGACAACAAGGCCGGCGTCAAAGGCCCGCCCTCGTAGCGCTGGATCAACAGCCGAGTGCCATCGACGGCAGGCAGGATCCATAGCGTCGTCCCTAGCAACTCCCCCTCTTCCTCGATGCGACAGACGTTGGAGAAGCCTTGCGGCCGCGATGCGCTGAAATGCGCCGGCCCCGTCGCCGCGCCCACCAAGAGCGCCATGGCAAACATCATGCTTCGATACTCCCATGCGTCAGATGGATAAATCAGCAGCGATCATGCCGCACTGTCGAGACACGTTACCAGGGCGATTCGGGCATGCCCTTCCCCCGGCCGCAGCGCGCGTCAGCGTGCGAGCAAAATCAACGGCGGTCACGCCGTCGGCCGATGCCTACGGCATGACCTCGATGCGGTTGGACGTAGCGGCCCTGAGGGAACCCACCTGATCGGAAACATTCGCGGAAGTTTTCGCCGGAAGTTCGCGGTATCGCAACAACGGCTGCACAGCCACCAGGTAGCGGCGTCCAGGCACGATCCGGTAGTTCCGGGACAGATCCACCGCCGCGGATTTCGACTCGCCCGGACCCAGGATCACGTCGGGCCTCGAACCCGGCAGCTGGCTCACGTAGATGCCGCGGTAGGCCACAGCGCTTCCGTCCTCCTGCAGCACTCGTAACACATTCGCTTGCAGTCGCCCGTCGCGGTTCACCTCGGGGATATCGGCATCCGGAACCGCGATCGGCTGATCGCCCACGTTGGCCAGGGTGATCGTGATGACCGCTGTGCCCGTGCTCTCACTGGCTGCTTGCGCGTGTTCCAGTCGGATGTCCAATCGCCCTGCGGCAGACGCCGCAAAACAGGCGCCCAGCAGCGCCACACCGACAATCCAGCGTCCCTTCATGACCATCTCCTTGTGGATGGAGTATCCGGACACTCCAACAAAAAACGGGATGGCCGCAAGGCCATCCCGTTCTCGACACACCCGGTCGGCGCAGCGCCGATCAGTTCTTCAAGCCGCGGTTTTCCAGCAGCGGCTCGACGCTGGGGTCCTTGCCGCGGAAGTCGCGGTACAGGGTGGCCAGGTCGACGGTGTTGCCGCGCGAGAGGATCTTGGCGCGGAAGATGTCGCCGTTGGCGCGGGTCAGGCCGCCGTGCTCCTTGAACCACTGGAACGCGTCGTCGTCGAGCACTTCCGACCAGAAGTAGGCGTAGTAGCCGGCCGAGTAGCCGCCGCCCCAGATGTGGTCGAAATAGGTGGTGCGGTAGCGCGGCGGCACTTCCGGCAGGTCCACCTTGTACTTCTTCAGCGAGTCGGCCTCGTACTTGTCCACGTCCTGCAGCGGCGCGTCGGCCGGCAGGGTGTGCCAGGACAGGTCGAGCAGCGCCGCCGACAGGTACTCGGTGGTGGCGTAGCCCTGGTTGAAGGTGCGCGACTTCTTGATCTTCTCCACCAGGTCGGCCGGCATCGCTTCGCCGGTCTGGTAGTGCTTGGCGTAGTGCGCGAACACCTTCGGATCCGACGCCCAGTGCTCGTTGAACTGCGAGGGGAACTCGACGAAGTCGCGCGAGGTGGCGGTGCCGGCCAGGGTCGGGTACTTCACGTTGGAGAACATGCCGTGCAGCGCATGGCCGAACTCGTGGAACATGGTGGTGACGTCATCGAAGCTCAGCAGCGCCGGCTGGCCGGGAGCGGGCTTGGTGAAGTTGCAGACGTTGTAGACCACCGGCTTGGTGCCGGTGAGGCCGTTCTGGCCGACGAACTCGTCCATCCAGGCGCCGCCGGACTTGCTGTCGCGCTTGAAGTAGTCGGTGTAGAACAGCGCCAGCGACTTGCCGTCCTTGTCGAACACTTCATAGACCTTCATCCCGTCGTGGTAGGTGGGGATGTCGGTGCGTTCCTTGAAGGTGAGGCCGTACAGCTGGTTGGCGGCGTAGAAGACGCCGTTCTGCAGCACGTTGTCCAGTTCGAAGTACGGCTTGATCTGCGCTTCGTCGAGGTCGTACTTGGCCTTGCGCACCTGCTCGGCGTAGAAGTCCCAATCGGCGGCGGTGAGCTTGAAGCCGCCCTTCTGCGCGTCGATCACCTTCTGCATTTCCGCGGTCTCGCTGCGCGCCTTGGCGGTGGCGGCAGGCACGGTGTCGGTGAGCAGCTTCAGCGCCGCGGCCGGGGTCTTGGCCATCTGGTCGCTGAGGCTGTAGGCGGCGTAGCTGTCGAAGCCGAGCAGCTTGGCCTTCTGCGCGCGCAACTGCGCCAGGCGCTGCACGGTCTGGCGGGTGTCGTTGGCGTCGCCCTTCTCGGCGCGCGACTGCGAGGCGGCCATCACCTGTTGGCGCAGGTCGCGGTCCTTCAGCGAGGCCAGCACCGGCTGCTGGGTGGTGTTCTGCAGGGCCAGCAGGTACTTGCCGTCGAGCTTGCGCGCGGTGGCGTCCTGCGCGGCCGAAGCGATGTCGCCGTCGGACAGGCCGTCGAGCTTGGCCTTGTCGTCCACCACCACCGCACCGGCGGCGGTGGCCGCGACCAGCTTGGTGTGGAACTGCGTGGCCAGGGTGGTCTCTTCGACGTTGAGCTTGCGCAGGGTGGCCTTGTCGGCGTCGGACAGCTGCGCGCCGGCACGCACGAACTCCTGGTATTCGTACTCGACCAGGCGCTTCTGCTCCGGGTCCAGGGTCAGCGTGTCGCGCTGGTCGTACAGGCTCTTGATGCGCGCGAACAGCTTCGGGTCCAGGCTGATCTCGTCCTGGTGCGCGGCCAGCTTGGGCGCGATCTCTTCCTGGATCTTCTGGCGGGCATCGTTGGTGTCGGCCTGGACCAGACCGAAGAAGATGCGCGACACGCGGGTCAGGGTCTCGCCGCTGCGCTCCATCGCTTCCAGGGTGTTGGCGAAGGTGGCCGGCTCCGGGTTGTCGGCGATCTTGCGGATCTCGGCCAGGTGCTGCTTCATGCCCTCTTCGAAGGCCGGCAGGTAGTCGCTGTCCTTGATCTTGTCGAAC
>NZ_NMPP01000035.1:0-18885 GCF_009192885.1 Xanthomonas sp. LMG 12462
CTGCACCGGTGCGGCGGGCGGATGGCGGCGGAAGTGCTCGAGGTGGGCGTGGCGGTGGTCGGTCAGCAGCAGCACCGGCACGCCCAGGCGCTGCGCGGCGGGGAGGAAGCCATCGGTCACCGCCGGGTGGCAGACGTGGCTGAGGAGCAGCAGGGGAGCGTCGTGCGAGGTCATGTGCGGGTCTCGTCGGGCGCAGGCGCACGCACGCCGCTGGCGCGGCCGCGCGGAGGCGGACACGGGAGGCATGCGCCGCGGCTGCGGCAGGGTCGCGTGGTTGCCTGGCGCATCGCATCGGGCGCGCGCTGGGTAGGGGAAGGACGCGGCTGCGTCCGCTGCAGGTGCCCGCGTCTCCCGCGGGCGGCGGCGCGCCGTGCTGGCGCGCGGTGGTGCGGCGGCCGGCGTTGTCGTCCGACGCCGGCGGTGGATCAGAACGTGTACTCGAGGCCGACGGTGACGCTGCGGCCCGGCGCCGGCTGCCGGCCCCAGGGACTGGTGTCGATGCCGCGGTACCAGTACTTGCGATCGAACAGGTTGTTGACCGCCAGCGACGCGCTGAGCTTGCCGCTGGCGCCTTCGCTGAGCACCTGGCTCAGCTGCGCGTTCCACACCCAGTAGGCCGGCAGTTCGCCGACCGAGCCGATCGCGTTTTCCTGCACGGTGTTGGCCGCATCGCTGAAGGCGCGGCTGAAGTAATAGCTGGAAACGGCGACGGTGGTATGACCGGATTCGGGCCGGTACGACGCGCCGAGGGTGAGCTGGTTGCGCGAGGTGTAGGGCACGCGATTGCCGTCGTACACGCCCGATTCCTGCCGCGCGTCCAGGTAGGCGTAGCCGGCGTTGAGGGTCAGCGCGCGCAGTTGCGCCGGGCTCCACTGCACTTCCACTTCGGCGCCCTGGTGGCGGGTCTTGCCGAGGTTGCGGTAGGTGCGCGTGGTGTTGTCGAGCTGGATCTGCTGGTCGAAGTCGATCAGGTAGCCGCCGAACTGCACGCGGGTGCGTTCGTTGGGCTGGTAGCGCGCGCCGGCCTCGTAGTTCCAGGCCAGTTCGGCGTCGAGGTTGTCGCCGAAGATGATCTGGGTGACCTGCGGCGCGCGCAGCGAGCGCTGTCCGTCGGCGTACAGGTACCACTGCGGGCTGGCCTGGAACCCCAGGGTCAGGCCGGGCAGCACGTCGTCGGTCTTGTTGCGCGTGCGCGCGCCGCTGGCCAGGTTGTAGTAGCGCGAATCGACCTGCTCGTAGCGCAGGCCGGGGGTGACGGTGACGCGGCCGTCGGCGAAGGCGATCGCGTCGCTGACGTAGGCGGCGGCGCCGCGGTCCTTGAAGCGCCAGTCGCGCACCAGGGTGTACAGGCCGTCCCTGAGGCGGGTGTTGCCGACCAGGAAGTCGATGTCCTCGTTGATCGCGCGCGCGCCCAGCGTCCACTGCTGGCGCACCGTGCCGTCGCCCATCGTCCAGCTCAGCCGCGGCTCGCTGCCGTAGACGCGGAAATCGCGTGGGGCGCTCTGCCGCAGTTGCGGCGGCAGGTCGGGGCGCCAGGTCTCGCTGGCCGCCGAGCGCATGCCGACGATGAAGTTGCGGCTGCTGCGCGCGCTGAAGTTGCTCCAGTCCAGGCGCAGGTCCTGGAACGGCCCCACGTCGCCGAAGTCCTGCTGGTAGACCAGCGAGGCGCGCGTGGTGCGGCCGTTGAATGCGTCCAGCGGCCGCGTCGACTGGCGTGGATCGCGCAGGTAGTCGGCGGTGGACAAGGCGCCGGCCATGTCCATGTCGGCGACGTAGCGTTGCACGCTGGCCTTGAGCAGCGTGTCCGGTGCCAGCCACCATTCCGCGCGCAGGCGCAGGTTCTTGATGTCGGTGGCGCTGTGCTCGCGCCAGTAGTCGCCCTTGGTCCAGTTGGCGTCCAGTTGCAGGCCGAACGTGTCGCTGGCGTAGCCGCCGGTGCTGATCGCGGTGTCGCCCAGGTAATGCCCGGCGCCGCCGGCGGTGACCTTCTGGCCCAGCGTGGTGGTCCAGGTGGTGGGAATGTCCGGGCTGATCAGGTTGATCACGCCGCCGACGTTGTTGGGGCCGTACTGCACCGCCGCGCCGCCGCGCACGATGTCGATGCGGTCGACCTGGTTCAGGCCGACCGGGAACAGCGACAGGCTGGTCTGCCCGTACGGCGCCAGCGCCAGCGGAATGCCGTCCTCCAGCACCTGCACGCGGCCGCTGCGGCTCTCGTACAGGCCGCGCAGCATGATCTGCGGCAGCGCGCCGGTGCCGGTCTCGTCGAACACCTTGATGCCCGGCACTTTCTGCAGCGCGTCGTCCAGCGAGCGGTTGGCGCCGGTGCGCAGTTGCGTGTTGTCGATCACCTGGCGGCTGCCGGCGTAGTGCTGCACGTCCTCGACGGTGGAGCGGCCGAGCAGGCTGCCCTGTACCTGGACTGCGTCGAGCTGGCGGATCCGCGCCTGCGCGTCGGCGTCGGGCGGGGTGTCCTCGGCGCGCACGCTGGTGGGAGCGAGCATGGCGGCGGCGAGGGCGACGGCCAGCAGCGAAGGGGAAAGCGAAGCGATCAAGACGACGACTCCAGAGGCACGAAAACGGTCAGGGGCTGCGCAGGTCGGTCGCGCGCTGGCGCAACGCGGCCTGCAGCAACGCGCGGTCTTCGCCGGCGAACAGCCACTGCAGGTCCGCCTGCGCCAGCCAGTGCGCGCGTTGCGCGGCGTCGCGGGGATTGGGGCAGAAGGGAACGCCGGCGGCGCGGCAGGCCGCGTCGATCGCCAGCAGCTGTTCCCAGACCTGCGGATGGGTGGGCTGCGGGCCGACGCCCAGGTCCAGCGCCAGGTCCAGCGCGCCTTCCATCACCAGCGACACGCCGGGCACCTGCAGGATCTGCGGCAGGGCGCGCACGCCGGCGGCGCTCTCGATCATCGGGATCACGCGCAGGCGCGCGCGGCTGCCGGCGATGTAGTCGGCCAGGGCCACGCTGCCGAAGCCGGTGACGCGGCCGCCGGTGATGCCGCGGCGGCCGTGCGGCGGGAAGTGCGCGGCGGCGACCGCGCGCTCGGCCTGCTCGGCGCTGTCCAGCCCGGCCAGGACCACGCCGCGGGCGCCGGCATCGAGCACCCGGCCGATCAGCTTGGCATCGACCTCGGGCACGCGCACCCACGGTTCGCAGCCGCCCAGCTCGCAGGCGCGGATGGCGTGTTCAAGCTCGGCGGGCGAGCGCAGCACGTGTTCCAGATCGAGTACCGCGAAGTCGTAGCCGACATGCCCGAACATCTCGCACAGCAGGGCACTGGGCACGGAGTTGAGCAACCCGATCTTGCAGGCCATGGGGGAGGGCGCGCGGAACTGGGGAAGGGAGCGCAATCCTGCCGCAAACGAGAATGCTTATCAAGAAGATTCGCTGCAGGTCTTCACAGCCGCCGTAGACGCTTTCTGTGCGCTACCACACTTTTCGCTGCGACTCACTCGCCGAAGAGGAGCCGCTTTTGCGAATCCCCAATCCCGAATCCCCAATCCCTAAGCCGCGCGGTCAAGGCCTCAGCGCGCCGCGGCACGCAGCCCCCGATACGGCGGCGTCGCCATCACCATTTCCGCCAGCGAATAGGCCAGCTCGCGCTCGGCCATCACCGTGCCGTCGGCGCCGTGGTCGAGCAGGTGCTTGACCTCGGCGTCGCTGTGCGCACGCGCCAGCAGGGTCAGTGCCGGGTTCAGCGCACGCAGCTTGGCTAGGGCCTCGCCGGCCTCCAGTGGCTGCGGGATCGCCAGGATCGCGATCTTGGCCTTCTCCGGATGCGCCTCGGCCAGCACGCGGTCGGCGGCGGCGCTGCCACGGATGCCGGGGATGCCGTCGGCGTGAGCGCGTTCGACGTGGTCGCGGTTGTCGTCGATCACCAGCACCGGCACGCCGCGCTCGCGCAGCACCGCCGCCAGCGCGCTGCCGACCCGGCCGTAGCCGATCACGATGGCGTGGTCGACCAGGTCCAGCGACGGGCCCGGCGGCAACTCCGGCTCCACCGTCACCGGCGCTTCCACCGCCTGCCGCGCCTGCCAGCGGTCCAGCCAGGTGAACAGCAGCGGGTTGGCGATGATCGACAGCAGCGCGCCGGCCAGGATCAGGTCGCGGCCGGTCTCGGGCAGGATCGCCAGGCTCACGCCCAGGCCGGCCAGGATGAAGGAGAACTCGCCGATCTGCGCCAGGCTGGTGGAAATGGTCAGGGCGATGCCGGTAGGGTGGCCGAACGCCCGCACGATCACGAAGGCGGCCAGCGACTTACCGACGGTGATGGTCAGGAACGTGGCCAGCACCTGCCACGGATGCTCGACCAGGATGTGCGGATCGAACAGCATGCCCACCGAGACGAAGAACAGCACCGCGAAGGCGTCGCGCAGCGGCAGCGAGTCGTTGGCGGCCTTGTGGCTGAGCTCGGATTCCTTCAGCAGCATGCCGGCGAAGAACGCGCCCAGCGCGAACGACACCCCGAACAGCGTGGCCGAGCCGAACGCCACGCCCAGCGCGATCGCCAGCACCGACAGGGTGAACAGTTCGCGCGAGCCGGTCGCGGCGACCTTCTCCAGCGCCCACGGAATCGCGCGGCGGCCGACCACCAGCATCACCGCCACGAACGCGGCCATCTTCAGCAGGGTGACGCCGAGCGCGCCGAGGATCGCCCCGGTATCGGCGCCCTTGCCGCCGAGCGCGTCGGCCAGTGCCGGCAGCAGCACCAGCGCCAGCACCATCACCAGGTCCTCCACGATCAGCCAGCCGACCGCGATGCGCCCGCGCAGGGTTTCCAGCAGGCGCCGTTCCTCCATCGCCCGCAGCAGCACCACGGTACTGGCCACCGACAGCGCCAGGCCGAACACCAGGCCGTGCAGGGTCGGCCAGCCCATGCTCCAGGCCAGGCCCCAACCGAGCAGGGTGGCGACCGTGATCTGCGCCAGCGCGCCGGGGATCGCGATCCACTTCACTTCCATCAGGTCTTCGAGGGAGAAGTGCAGCCCCACGCCGAACATCAGCAGCATCACCCCCAGTTCCGACAACTGGGTGGCCAGGGCCTGGTCGGCGACGAAGCCCGGCGTGAACGGGCCCACGCAGATGCCCGCCACCAGATAGCCGACCAGCGGCGAGAGTTTGAGGCGATGGGCGAGCGTGCCGAGGATGAAGGCGAGCGCGAGCCCGACCGCGATGATGTCGATGAGACTGGTGTCGTGATGCATTCAGGATCGCAGAACAAGTAGGCCCCGAGTGTCGCCGATCGGGGCTTTTGTCGGCAAATCGGCGGGTGGCGCCAAACGGCCGGCAGAGCCGGGGCACCGTGATTGCGGCACAGGTCGTTACGTCGAGGGCTGCGCGTGCGGCGACAGGACGGGACGATCTCGGGCGGCGGCTGGGCGGCCGCCATCGGGAGCAGGCCGCCGCGAGACGCATGCCCTCGGCATCGCGCAGGTGGGGCATGGACGCGCGTGCCAGGGCCGCGAGCCGCGCAACCGGCGACCCGGGCGGTGCCGCATCCCAGCCCCGGCTCCCGCTCCCCGACACCCTGAGTGGGATGGAAGTCGCAGCGATCGGGTCCCTCGCGCAACTCCCTGTCGGGAAAGACATTACACCAGATGATGGACGTTATCTGTCTACTGTTTCGGCCCATGCCGTGGTGTATGTTTGCGCCAATTAGGTGTCCTGCCAGGACCAGGGTGGCATGGCTAGACTGAAGACATTCGCGAGCGGAATCCTCTTGAGCGCGGTGTACTGCGCGGCCTACCTGGCCGTGTGGCACTGCTCTCTGGATCAATGGTTTCTGCCGATCGGACTGCGCACCGCAGCACTGCTGTTTCTCCCGTATCGGCTATGGCCCTACGTTTTTCTGGGAGACGCGGCGGCGCTGCTGAGCATGCGTGTGCCGATGATCGAGGAGGGCGGGGCAAATCCGGTCTGGGTGTACGGCAGCTCGTTCCTGTTGATGCCGGCCTTCTCGCTGCTGCCTTGGGCGGTCCGGCGCAGCCTTCCTGATTTCCGGGTCGAGCAGAGCTGGCTGCCGCTGATCTGCCTGTGCGCGGCATTGTGGGCAGTGCTCGTCAACAAGGGAGTCAACTGGCTGCTGGGTGGGCCTGCCGCCTATATCAATCTGGAAAACACGCTGAAGTTCTGGATAGGTTTCTATCTGGGTATCGTCATGTTCGTCTTTCCCGCCCTGCTGTGGGTCAGGCGAGGAGAGGGAGATACAGGCGAGCGAAGGACGCTGCTGCACAGCGCAGGCGTCGCTGCGTTACTGATGGCCGTCCTGTTCGCTGGGGCAATGCAGGCCGAGGGTGTGCTGCGCCAGTTCGTTCTGGTTCTGATGATCGCGCCGGCTGTGTGGCTGACGTTCAAGCATGCATGGCGAGGCGCTGCAATCGGTGTTGTGATGGCCAACTTTGCGGTGGCCATGTCACTGCCAAAGACCAACTATGCCGGTGCCTACGATGCGGACACATTGCAGGTGCAGTTGTTGGTGGCATTCGCGGTGACTGCGCTCGCTTCGTTAGGCGCCAGGCTCTCTGTCGCCTTCGACCAGGCGCAACGCTTCGGCTTTGCCGAAAGGCAGGCCCTGCAAGTCGCCCAGGCCAGCTACATGTCGGCCGAGCGCACGCTGCGTAACCGCGTGATCGAGTACACCGACATCCATGTGCACATCAACAAGCTGCGCCGCGACATCGCCAGTACGCTGAAGGAGCACGGTCACTACGCCGCGGCGATGGAAATGAACCGTACCGGGGTGATCCAGGCGCAGTTGCTGGACGATTACGTCGCGGCGCTGTATCCGCTGGATATCGAAACCCACGGCCTGTACGGCGCGCTGAATTCCATCGCCTTCGCCAACGCTTGCGATACCGAGGTCGAGGCGCGGCTGCACGGGGATTCGCGGCGGCTGTCGATCGGGCTGCAACTGGCGGCGTATCGCTGCGTGCTCAACGCCATGGAAATCCTGCCCGATGCGGGCCGGCACACGATCACTGCACGGGTCTGGACGGCGCGCGGCAAGCGCGGCGTGGTGGTGACCGTGGAAGCCGATGCGGCGATGCCGGGCGGCGGCCGCAAGCATCACAGCGCCAACGAGATGGACTGGGAACTGGCCAGCCGCTTGAAGGCTCATGACGGCACCTGCCGGCGCCGTCATGAGCAAAAGATCAGCTTCCTGATCTCCGAACCGCTGGAAAAGACCGTTACTTCTTGATGGTCACGGTCCAGACGTCGCCGTTGGCGCTGCTGGCCAGCTGCACGGTGAAGTAGCGCGCATCGTAGACCACGGTGCCGCGGTTGCTGTCGAAGGTGTCGACGGTGCTCACCCGATCCACGTCCTTGCCCATCGGCGTCACCCAGGCGGTGTCGCCGACGCGGCCGACCGCACCGCGCACCTGACCGGTGCTGTCGTTGATCTGCAGGTAGGTCACGCCGTTACGCTCGAACTGATAGATGCGCACCGATGCGTTGGTGGACAGGTTGGTCGCCGCTGGTGCGCTCTCGCCGAAGCCGCGAATGGCGATCGGCGTACCGACACCGCCGCCCGGACAGCAGCTCTGTGCATAGGCATTGGACGCCAGCGCAGAGCAGAGCACGATGCCCGAGAGTGTCGCGAGTTTAGAAGTTTTCCACATAATCAGGTCCTTCCCCGGATGGGGCTTTTTTGCCTGCCGTTCAGGCGATTCCACATTACGCGAATCGCAACAGGCCACTGTTGACAAATAATCAATCGATTCATACTTGTGATGTGGTTCACGATTATTTTTGCGGAGGAATTCCCGCAAATACGCCGCATCGGCTTGCTCAGGTATGGCCCCAGGTGACGCGCGATTCGCGTCGACCATCCGGCATCGCCGGGGGTGTCGGGCGTGGACCTTATTGCAGTTTCCATGCCACACATTGCGGGTATGTCCTCGCGGTGCAGCAGGGCATGTTGTTGCTGGCGCTTCCGCGTTCGGCACAGCCAAGTGATGCCGAATGCCGCTGTCGATGGCGAGTGCGTTGCATCGTGGGGAAATCCATCGCGCCGTCGCCCGGCGTTTTTCGAATGCGATCACGAGTCGTGCCGTGTCTGAGATGGCCATCACTGACGTGACGGGATCGGTGCAGTTGCTCGGCGCGATGTGCCCGGATCGCGCGGCGAATGTTTGACGCCTCTGCGTCGCCGTCGGCCGCGATCAGGCGGCGCGTCGCTGCAAACGCATGGGTCGAACGGATGACGGCGCGAGTGCGATGCGTTGCCGAACGGGACGAGGCTTATGGGCGCGCGCTCTGCCGACGCTTCGTCACCGCCGCGTTGATGCCCATCCGATGCCTGCGTCAGCGGTGTAGCGCTGCACGCCATCGAGACCGACCTGGCGGACATGCGGTCGCCGCGTTGTCTGCGGTGAACGCGGCGGCGGCGGTGCCGGGACACCGCCGCCGCAATGCATCACCAGCTGTAGTTGACGTTGGCGTAGGCGAAGGCGCCGTTGAAGCCGAACGGCGAGGACGTGCTGTACGGCAGATAGGTGCGGGTGCCGGCGCCGGCGCGCGAGCGGTCGGGATACTCGTTGAGCACGTTGTCGCCGCCGACGGTCACGCGCCAGCGGCCCAGGCTGTAGGCGGCCGACAGGTCCAGGGTCCATTTGGCCGCATAGGTCTGGTCGGCGGCCGGCGTGGTGCCGAAGTCGGTGAATTCGCCCCAGCGCGTGGCCGTGGCGGTGAAGGCCCAGGCGCCGGGCGACCATACGCTGCTCAGGAAGAACTTGTCGCGCGGCGAACCGCGGGTGATGCGGCCGATCTCGGCACGGCCGATGCGTACCGCGGTCGGGTCGATCGCTTCCAGGACCGCAGGATTGCCGGCGATCTTCTCGATGTCGGTCTTGTTGTAGTTGTAGCCGGCGGTGAGATCGAGGCTGCTCGCGGGCAGCGTGAGCTTGTAAGTGCCGATCGCATCCACGCCCTGGGTCTTGGTGTCGATGGCGTTGGTGAAGTAGCGGCCGCCGCCGATGCCGGCGTAGCCGTTGCCCTGCAGGTAGTTTCGTACTGCCGTGGAGGTGAGGTTCTCCGAGAGCACGATGCGGTCGTCGATGTCGATGCGGTAGGCGTCGAGGGTGATGTACAGCGCGTCCACCGGCTGCAGCACCAGGCCCAGTCCGTAGTTCTTGGACTTCTCGGCCTTCAGCGGCTCGGCGCCGAGCGCGATCGCCGCCGGATTGTCGGTGCGGAAGGTGCCGATCTCGAACGGCGTGGCGGCGATGCTGCCGTCGGGCTGGGCGACGTTGATGAAGTTGGTGGCGACCGACTGGAAATACTGCTGCTGCAGCGACGGTGCGCGGAAGCCGGTGGAGACGGTGGCGCGCAGCGCGACCTTCGGACTGAAGGCGTAGCGCAGCGACAGCTTGCCGGTGGCGGTGTCGCCGAAGTCGCTGTAGTTCTCGTAGCGCCCGGCCAGGCCTACGGAGAACTTGTCGGTGATGTCGCCTTCCAGGTCGAGATAGGCCGAGTAGCTGTTGCGATCGTAGTGGCCGGAGTCGCCGGGCTTGAAGCCGGCGAACACCTGCGCGCCCGGCAGCAGGGTGCCGTTGGCCGAGGGAATGCCGCCGTTGAGATAGGACGCCGGCGCGCCCGGCGATTCGTTGAACTTCTCGCCGCGCCACTCGGCGCCGAAGGCCAGGGTCACCGGGTAGGCCAGGCCGACCTCCAGCGATTTGCTGAAGTCGGCGTTGAGCACGTTCTGGGTGACCTGCAGCGCGCCCGCATAGAACTCGGTGGGACTGGCCAGGCCGAGGCTGTTGTTGAGGCTGTGGCGCACGTCGAAACTCAGATCGTTGCGGCCGTAGTTGTAGCTGAGGTCGATGGTCAGGCCGCCGGCGGTGCTGGACTTGACCCCGCCGACCCAGGACACGTCCTTGCTGACGTTGTAGATCTGCGGCAGGAAGCCGTCGGGGTAGATCTCCGGGCGGTTGCGGTTGTCGCCGGACCAGCGGAAGTAACCGTTGGACAGCACCTCGCGGCGGCTGAGCATCGCGTAGGAATAGAAGGTGATGTAGTCGGCCGGGCTGTACTGACCGTTGTAGGAGACCGCGCCCTGGTCCACGTCGGGGTCGCCGTAGCGCTGCTGCACCTGGCCCTGGTACGGCGTTGCGCGGTCGGTCTGGTCCTGGTGTCCGGCCTGCGCGGCGAAGTGCACTGTGCCGGTCTCGGCGAAGGTGAGCCCGGCATCGCCGGAGAGCTGGTACTGCTCGCCGTCGCCGGCGCTGTACTTGCCGTAGCGCCCGGCCAGGCTGCCGCCCGTGCCGCTGCCCTTGAGCACGATGTTGATGACGCCGGCGATGGCGTCGGAACCGTATTGCGCGGAGGCACCGTCGCGGAGCACTTCGATGCGTTCGACCGCGGCGATGGGAATGGTGTTGAGATCGGCCGGCGAGGAGCCGCGGCCCTGCGCGCCGTTGAGGTTGACCAGCGCGGTGGTGTGGTAGCGCTTGCCGTTGACCAGCACCAGCACCTGGTCCGGCGAGAGCCCGCGCAACTGCGCCGGGCGCACCGCATCGGAGCCATCGGTGATCGCCGGGCGCGGGAAGTTCAGCGAGGGCACCGCGCGCGACAGCGCAGTGGCCAGTTCGGTGGTGCCGGTGGACTGCAGCGTCTCCGGCGAGATGATGTCGATCGGCGAGGCCGATTCGGCGACGGTGCGATCGGCCACACGCGTACCGGTGACGATGACGGTGTCCAGCGTTTGCGCGTTGCCGGTGTTCTGCGCGTGGACCGAAACGGCGGACGTCGCCAGACACAGGGCGACGGCGTGGGCGAGCGGAGTGAGCGTGCGCGTCATGGGGGAGGCGGCTCCAGAAGTGGGGGGAGGCGCCGCTGCATGCGCACTCCCCTGTCCCCTGGCGGATGCGACGACGCGACCTAGGGATTACCGGTTGATGTCAGTGGAGTCAATATTCCGTTAAGCCTGATGCCGAGGTTGCAATTGCAACCACCGCTGCAGGCGTTGCGGCAGCGCCAATCCCGGGATTTTCCGAGCGTGTAGACAAAATGCCGGCCATGCGCACGGACGTGGTGCACGCGGCGGTGCCTGCGCGCGGGTGCTGCGGCGTTTTTCGCAGTGCGATGTGAGGGATGCTGGCTGCGCGGCACGAGGCGGAGCACGGTGTTGGGCGCGTCGCGGTTGCACGAGCGCAGCATCTCGCGAGCAATGCGTATGGCGCTTGTGGGAGTGGCTTCAGCCGCGACGAGTGAAGCCCAGCGCCAGTTGGCACCTTCATGCGTCGGGACTGAAGTCCCTCCCACAAGGACGCCCGATCCATGCGCCGGAGGAGCGGCTTCAGCCGTGCCCCATGGACAGCATCGTGCCGCGGCCGGAGCCGCTCCTGCAAAAACGTTCAGGCCGGTGAACACGTCGCAGGCTGGCGAATCTCCAATCTCCAATCTCCAATCCCCGTCCCAACAACAACAACGGCCCGGAAACCCGGGCCGTCGTCATGCCGTTCAACGCAGGCGCAATCGATGCCCGCGCGTGCGATCACCAGCGGTAATTGATCCGCCCGTACACGTAGGCGCCGTTGAAACCGTACGGCGAGTAGTTGCTGTACGGCAGCATGCCGTAGGTGGAGTTGATCAGGTTGGCGGTCTTGTCCGGGTACTGGTCGAACACGTTGTCCGCGCCCAGCGTCAGCGTCCAGTTGGTGCTCGGCTTGAAGCTGGCCGAGGCGTCGACCACCCAGTCCGCGCCGTAGGTCTGGTCGCGGGCGGCGGTGGCCGAGTTGCGCACGGTGAACTCGCCGTAGCGGGTGGCGGCCAGGCTCAGGTCCCACTTCGGCAGCTTCCAGGTGCCGCTGAGGATCAGCTTGTCCTTCGGGTAGCTGTCTTCCAGGCGGCCGATCTCGTCGCGGCCCAGCGTGGTCTGGGTCGAGCCGATCGCGGCCAGCGCCTGCGGCTGGGTCACCGCATGGGTGATGTCGGTCTTGCTGTAGCCGTAGCTGGCGGTGAGGTCCAGCGTGCTGGCCGCGAACGGGATGCTGTAGGTGCCGACCACGTCGACGCCGCGGGTGCGGGTGTCGGCGGCGTTGCTGAAGTAGCGCACGCTGGTGACGTTGCTGTAGCCGAGCTGGCGCAGTTTGCCCAGCACCGCCGCGTCGTTGAGGTTGGACGACAGCAGGATGCGGTCGTCGATCTCGATCTGGTACGCGTCCACGGTCAGGTACAGGCGCTCGACCGGCTGCAGCACCAGGCCCAGGCTGTAGGACAGCGAGGTCTCGGCTTTCAGCGGCGCGGCACCCAGGGCCTGGGCCACGGCGCTGTTCACCGGGAAGGTGCCGGATTCGAAGAAGCTGCCGTTGATGTAGCTGCTGGTCACCGCCTGGTACTGCTGCTGCGCCAGCGACGGCGCGCGGAAGCCGCTGGCGACGGTGCCGCGCAGCGCCACCTTGTCGGTGAACGCGTAGCGCGCCGACAGCTTGCCGGAGGTCTTGCTGCCGAAATCCGAGTAGTCCTCGTAGCGGCCGGTGAGGCCGGCGGAGAACTTGTCGGTGAGGTCGGCTTCCAGCCCCGCGTACACCGCGTAGTTGTGGCGGTCCGAATGCACGGCGTTGAGCGGCGCGAAGCCGGCGAAGCCCTGCGCGCCGCCGGTGGTGCCGGTGTACGAGGCCGGCTCGCCGGGCGACTGGTTCCACTTCTCCTGGCGGTACTCGGCGCCGAAGGACAGCGTCACCGGATAGGCCAGGCCCCAATCCAGCGGCTGGGTGAAGTCGGCGTTGACCGCGTTCTGGGTGTACTCCAGCGCGCCGTCGTAGAAGCGCCGCGGGCTGTCCGCGCCGAGGCTGTAGTTGATGCTGTTGGCGGTGTGGAAGTCGACCTTGTTGTAGCCGTAGTTGTAGCTGACGTCCCAGGCGAAGCCGCCGGCGGTGCTGCCCTTCAGGCCGGCGACCAGCGAGCGGTCCTTGGAGTATTGCTCGATCTGCGGCACGTAGCCGTCGGGATAGACCCGCGCCAGCAGCGCGGTCTGGCCGTTGTGGTTGCGCGAGCGGTAGAACGCGAACGAGGTGATGTCGCGGTTGCTGGCGATCGCGGTCGCGTAGCCGGTGAGGTTATCGCTGAAGCGGAACTCGCCGTTGGCCGAGACCGCGGTGGCGTCGACCTTGGGGTCGCCGTAGACGAAGGTGGTCTGGCCGATGCCGGGATAGTTGCCGGTGTTCGGCGCGGTGCCCTGGTAGGGGCCGGCGCGGTTGGTGGCGTCCTGCTGGCTGATCTGCCCGGCCACGTGCAGGCTGCCGCGGCCGTCGCCGAAGCCGACCCCGGTATCGCCGGAGAGCTGCGACTTGGCGCCGTCGCCGGCCGAGTACTTGCCGTGCTCCACGGCCAGGCTGCCGCCTTCGCCGGCGCCCTTGAGCACGATGTTGACCACGCCGGCGATGGCGTCGGAGCCGTACTGCGCCGAGGCGCCGTCGCGCAGCACTTCCACCCGCTCGATCGCGGCGATCGGGATCGCGTTGAGATCCACCGCCGAGGCGCCGCGGCCGATGGTGCCGTTGACGTTGATCATCGCCGAGGTGTGGCGACGCTTGCCGTTGACCAGCACCAGCACCTGGTCGGGCGAGAGCCCGCGCAACTGCGCCGGGCGGATGCCGCTGGTGCCGTCGGTCAGCGCCGGGCGCGGGAAGTTCAGTGAGGGCAGGGCGCGCGACAGCGCGGTCGCCAGTTCCGAGGTGCCGGTGGCCTGCAGTGCCTCGGGGGTGATGATGTCGATCGGCGATTGCGACTCGGCGACGGTGCGGTCGCTGACGCGGGTGCCGGTGACGATCACCGTGTCCAGCGTGCTGGGCGTGCTCGGCGCGTCGGACGCGGTCTGGGCGAAGGAGGGGGCGGCAAGGGCGGCGAGCACGGCGCTCGCCAGCAGCGACAACGGACGGTTCATAAAAACTCCAGCAGGTGCCGAAACGGCAGGCGGGGCGTGCGGCGACCGGCAGGGCCGGCAGGCCGCGTCCTCAGGGATGTCTAATTATTTTTTAACATGCGTGCTGCGTCGCAGGATGCAAGCGCATGTTCTTATTCCATTGCGTTCTAAGGGCGGCAGAACGCCGCGCGCCGCCTTCCGCAATGGGGAGGCACGCACAACGTCCCGGTAGCGTCCGCGCCCACCGGGACAGCTGCGGCATAGGCCTGTCGGCCGCGCGAGTCGCGCGTGGCGGACGTCGTCGCCATCGCGGCGACGCCCGCCAGGGTCGCTCAGAAGCGGTAGTTCACCCGCCCGTACCAGTAGCGGCCGTTGAAGCCGAACGGCGACAGCGGCGAGTACTGCAGGCCGTTGGGGCGGTCGTCGTAGATGTTGTTCAGCGCGGTCCGGGTCGGGTACTGGTTGGTGACGTTGTCGGCGCCGACGGTGAAGGTGAGGTCGTGCCAGGCGTAGCTGGTGGACAGGTTCAGCAGCCAGCGCGCGGCGAAGCCCTGGTCCTGGCTGCCGTCGGCGTCGTCGCCGCGGCGGGTGATGGCGCCGTAGCGGGTGGCGTCGCCATGCAGGGTCCAGCCGGCCAGACTCCAGTCGCCGCTGAGCACGTACTTGGTGCGCGGCGTGGCATCGGTCAGCAGGCCCTGGCTGGCGCGGCCGAAGTTCGGATCGGAGATCTCCAGGATCTCGATCTTGTTGTAGTTGGCGCTGAAGCTCAGGTTGAGCGTGCCGGCGCGGTCGAGGTCGAGCAGGTAGTTGCTCACCCAGTCCACGCCGCGGGTGCGGGTGGTGGCGCCGTTGACGAAGAACTGCGCGGCGCTGACCTGGCCGATCGGCACGGCCAGCGAGATCTGGTCCGAGTACAGGATCTGGTCCCAGATGCGGATCTGGTACAGGTCCAGGGTGGAATTGAAGCCGCCGCCTGGCTGCCAGACCGCGCCGACGCTGTAGTTGGTGGATTTCTCCGGCGACAGCGGCTTGGCGCCGAGCGCGATGGCCACCGGATCGGAGGTGCGGTAGGTGCCGATCTGGCTGAGCACGCCGTCCACCGGCAGGGTCACCACCGAGGCGTAGTTCTGTTGCGCCAGCGAGGGCGCACGGAAGCCGTTGGAGATCGTGCCGCGCACGGCGAAGGTGTCGTTGAGCTGGTAGCGCGCCGACAGCTTGCCCGAGCGGGTGGTGCCGGCATCGCTGTAGTCCTCGTAGCGTGCGGCAACGCCGCCGGACAGGCGCTCGCTCAGGTCCGCTTCCAGGTCCGCGTACACCGCCTTGCTGTGGCGCTGGAACTGCCCGGCCACGGTCGGCGACAGGCCGGGGAACACTTGCGAACCGCCCGGATACGGTGCGCCGGTGTCCGGGTTGATGGCGTTCGGATCGAAGTAGATCGAGGTGGGCGAGCCGGCCACCACGGCGTACTTGTCCTGCCGGTACTCGGCGCCGAAGGCGAGGTTGACCGGATAGGCCAGGCCCCAGTCCAGGGATTTGCTGAAATCGGCGTTGAGCGCGTTCTGCTCGTTGCGGAAGCTGCCGGCGTTGAAGCGCGTCGGCGAGGTGCCGGTGCTCCAGTACAGGTTGGTGTTGATGGTGTTGCGCAGGTCGAAGGTGACGTCGTTCTTGCCGTAGTCGACGGAGACGTCCCAGGTCCAGCCGCTGTCGGTGCTGCCCTTGACGCCGAGCACCGCGGCGCGGTCGTTGGAGGGGTTGTAGATCTGCGGCAGGAAGCCGTTGGGGTAGACCGCCGGCACGTTGCGGTCGCTGTTGTCCCAGGCGCGGTAGTAGCCGTTGGACAGCACCTCGCGGCGGCTGACGTTGGCGTAGCCGTACAGGTCGACGTGCGGGGTGAGCGCGTAGCCGAAATTGACCAGCCCCTGATAGGTCTTCAGCGCGGGGTCGCCGTAGCGCTCGTAGGGCACGCCGCTGGGGTTGGCGGCCCCGGCCAGGGTGGTGGCCTTGTCGGTGTTCTCGGCGCGGTTGGTGTTCATCGCGTTGAGGTAGTTCCACGACACCCGCACCCAGCCCGGCGCCTCGCCGTCCGGCGCACCGCCGAAGGCCAGGCCGTAGGAGCCGTCGATCCCGTTCTGCGCGCCGTCGCCCTTGTCCATGATGCCGCCGCTGACCGCGACGCTGTTGCTGCCGGGCTTGGCGCCGTGCTTGAGCAAGATGTTGATGACGCCGGCGATGGCGTCGGAGCCGTACTGCGCCGACGCGCCGTCGCGCAGCACCTCGATGCGCGCGATCGCCGACATCGGGATCGAGTTGAGGTCGGCCGGCGCCGAGCCGCGCCCGACCGACGGGTTGTAGTTGACCAGCGAGGTGGTGTGGTAGCGCTTGCCGTCCAGCAGCACCAGCACCGCGTCCGGCGACAGGCCGCGCAGGGCCGCCGGGCGCAGCGCGTCGTTGCCGTCGTTGATCGCCGGGCGCGGGAAGTTCAGCGACGGCAGCAGCTTGCCGAGCGCGCTGGCGAGGTCGCTGGCGCCGGTGGCCTGCAGCGCCTCGGGCGCGATGATGTCGATCGGCGATTGCGATTCGGCCACCGTGCGGTCGGCGATGCGGGTGCCGGTGACGATGATGTTGTCCAGCGTGGTCGGCGCCTGCTGGGACTGGGCGAGGCTGTTGCCGGAGGCGAGCACGAGCAGGACGGCACGGACGAGGGGGAGGCGGCGTTGCGTCATCGGGCGGAGACTCCTGGCTGGGGGATTGGCGCGGGTCTGGCGATTTCCGGTGGGGCGGGGTGGATGCTGCGGTGCAGCGTTTGCCATCGAATTGAAATCCGTTTTTCACATGGGCGCGTATACAAAAACGGACCTGGGTCGGGTTTTCGCGGCGGCCCGCGCGCCGCCTCGGACCGCGCCGCGTCGCCGCCCCGGGTGGGCCGGGACGGGCGAAGCGGCTACACTTCCGCCTCGCTAGCCGAGTGCCCTGCCTTGATTTCCCTACGTAATTTCGCCTTGCGCCGCGGCGAGCGGCTGTTGCTGTCCAATGTCGACCTCACCCTGCATGCCGGTTACCGGGTGGGCGTGGTCGGCCGCAACGGGGCCGGCAAGTCCAGCCTGTTCGCGGCGGTGAAGGGCGAGCTGGAGGCCGACAAGGGCGACGTCGACCTGCCCGGCAAGGTGCGCATCGCCAGCGTGGCCCAGGAAACCCCGTCGCTGCCGGACCCGGCGTTGAGCTTCGTGCTCGGCGGCGACACCGCGGTGGCCGCGGTGCTGGCCGAAGAGGCCGAGGCGACCGCGCGCGAGGACTGGGAAGCGGTCGCCGCCGCCCACACCAAGATGGCCGAGATGGGCGCCTACGACGCCGATGCGCGCGCCGGCAAGCTGCTGCACGGCCTCGGCTTCCCGGCCGAGACCCATCACCGCGCGGTGTCCTCGTTCTCAGGCGGCTGGCGCGTGCGCCTGAACCTGGCGCGCGCGCTGATGATGCCCAGCGACCTGCTGTTGCTCGACGAACCGACCAACCACCTCGACCTGGACGCGGTGTACTGGCTGGAGCAGTGGCTGCTGAAATACCCGGGCACGCTGCTGCTGATCTCGCACGACCGCGAGTTCCTCGACAACGTCGCCACCCACACCCTGCATCTGCACAACGGCGGCGCCAAGCTGTACACCGGCGGCTACACCGATTTCGAGCGGCAGCGCGCCGAGCAGTTGCGCCAGCAGCAGATCGCGCACGAGAAGGAACAGGCCGAGCGCGCCCACCTGCAGAGCTTCATCGACCGCTTCAAGGCCAAGGCCTCCAAGGCGGCGCAGGCGCAAAGCCGGATGAAGCGCCTGGAGAAGCTGGCCGGCACCGAGGCGGTGCGCGCCGAGCGCGAGTTCCGCATCGAACTGGCGCCGCCGGCCAAGCTGCCGTTCTCGCTGATCCGCCTCAATCACGCCGAGGCTGGCTACGGCGCCGACGCGGTGATCCTGCATAACGTCGGCTTCGGCCTGGAGGCCGGTCAGCGCATCGGCCTGCTCGGCCCCAACGGCGCCGGCAAGACCACCCTGGTCAAGACCCTGGTCGGCGAACTGCCGCCGATCGCCGGCGAGCGCATGGCGCATCCGGACCTGCGTATCGGCTACTTCGCCCAGCACACGGTGGAGTCGCTGCACGAAGGCCAGTCGCCGATGGACCACATGCGCGAGATCGACAAGGACGCCAGCAACCAGGCGTTCCGGGATTTCCTCGGCAAGTGGAATTTCCCCGGCGACCGTGCGTTCGAGCCGGTCGACGGGTTCTCCGGTGGCGAGCGCGCGCGCCTGGCGCTGGCGCTGATCGCCTGGCAACAGCCCAATGTGCTGCTGCTCGACGAACCGACCAACCACCTCGACCTGGAGATGCGCGAGGCGCTGGCCGAGGCGCTGAGCGATTTCGAGGGCGCGATCGTGATGGTCTCGCACGACCGCCACCTGATCGGCCTGGTCTGCGACACCTTCTGGCGCGTGGCCGACGGCGTGGTCGAGCCGTTCGACGGCGACCTCGACGCCTATGCCGCGTGGCTGCGCACCCGCCCCGCCGCGCAGGGCACCAAGCAGAAACTGGCCGAGGCCGCGCCGACCCCGCCGCCGCCGGTCAAGCCGCTGCCGGCGAAGAAGCCGCCGAACCCGCACAAGCTGGCCGCCGCGGAGAAGCGCGTGGGCGAACTGGAAGCAACCCTGGCCGAGCTCGACCGCCAGCTCGCCGATCCGAAGCACTACGCCGATGCGGAGAAGATGGCGGTGTTGGGCCGCGAGCGCGAGGCCACCGCGCGGGAGCTGGCGCAGGCCGAGCAGGCGTGGATGGAGTTGATCGACGGCGCCTGAGCCGCGGTGGATCTCGCCATTGCCGGTGTGCGCCGGCGAGCACGGACGATCCACGTCGAGCTGACGGTTCCTTCTCCCTGCGGGACCATGGCCCCCTTTTCGGGGGAAGGTGCCCCAAAGGGGCGGATGAGGGTGCGGGTGCCTGGGGGGCGGAGTGGCCGGCCGTGCGTGTCGGCGTACCC
>NZ_NMPP01000036.1:0-2978 GCF_009192885.1 Xanthomonas sp. LMG 12462
CCAGCTCGCCACCGGCGCCGCCTCGGTCGCCTCGCAGGGTGGCACGGTGGTCGGCCAGGTGGTCGAGACCATGAGCGGCATCGAGGCCTCCTCGCGCAAGATCGCCGACATCATCAGCGTCATCGACGGCATCGCCTTCCAGACCAATATCCTGGCCTTGAATGCGGCGGTGGAAGCGGCGCGTGCCGGCGAGCAGGGCCGCGGCTTCGCCGTGGTGGCCAGCGAAGTGCGCACCCTCGCCCAGCGCTCGTCGAATGCGGCCAAGGAGATCAAGGACCTGATCGACGACTCGGTCGGCCGTGTCGCCCAGGGCTCGGCGCTGGTCGACCAGGCCGGCAAGACCATGCACGAGATCGTCGCCTCGGTGCAGCGCGTCACCGACATCATGGGCGAGATCTCCGCCGCCTCGCAGGAACAGTCGGCCGGCATCGAGCAGGTCAACCAGACCGTGATGCAGATGGACGAGGCCACCCAGCAGAACGCCGCGCTGGTCGAGGAAGCCACCGCCGCCGCGCGTTCGATGGAGGATCAGGCCGGCCAGCTCAGCCAGGCCGTGGCCCTGTTCAAGATCGACCAGCAGGCGCCGACGGCACCGCGCAGTTCCGCACCGCCGGCCGCGCTAATCACTGCCGGCACCAAGCGACCGGCCAAGGCGCCGGTCAAACCCGTCGCACAAGGCGCACGCACCGCACCCAAGCGTGCCGTTGTCGCCGTCGGCGCCAACACCGACTGGCAAGAGTTCTGATCGGCCGGGTGGCCACGCCGACAGCGGCGTGGCCACCGTATCGTCTTGCCGCACCGTCTTTGCCTCTTTGCAGTTCGGCGTTCTCCTTCGCAGAACGCCCCGATGCCTGCCGACTTCGCAGGCACATGCCCCTCCACTCCAGTGTTCAAGCCTGGATCGTGCTGAAGAGCGCCCAAGCGCCGTCACTCAACGGCAAGCGGTCATTGCACCGGCATGGCGCGTAGGGCCGCACTGCGTCCAACACCCGGAGCGTCCGGCAAGGAACCCGCCAGCCACGTTCGAGAAGACGCTTCTGACGCTTCTCCGTCAGGGGCAAGCGCTTCCTCGTCCCGCCGACGTCCCCACCAGCCGATTCCGAGCATCCGCGTTCCCGCGTCCCGGCTGCCGATCGAATCGACGGCCTGGGCGCTGTACGCCTTCCCGTCCTGGACCGGGACATGCGGCTCGCGCCATCCGCCTCTTCCTTGCATGCCAACCGATCTCGGCATGCGCCGGTCAAGCTGCGCGCAAAAAAAGATCAAGTTATGTGATTCGTTGCCGATAAACGCAAACCAAAAGTCACATTCACGTTACGTATGGCACATGACCACCCGCCCATACATGCCCCTCCCCATCTCACATCGACCTGAGGAAAGACATGACTATGCCCCGCCCCCATCGCACCAGCAGCGTCGTCACCCGCCTGATGATTGGTGTCTCTGCCATCGCGGCCCTGTGCTTCGGCATCACCGCGCTGTTGATCTACGCAAAAAGCAGCCAAGCGCTGCTGACCTCGGCCAAGGCCGGCATGACCAACGCCGCCTACCTGGAAGCCAAGCGCATCGCAGGCGACATGAACACCGCGTTTTCCGCCAACCAGGCACTGGCGAACGCCATGCTGGTACAGCGCACCCAGGACGGCAATGCGCGCGCGAACGCCAGCGAGATCATGCGCAGGGAACTGCAGCAACATCCCGACTGGACCGCCATGGGGACGATGTGGGAACCGCAGGCATTCGATGGAAAGGACGCGCAGTACGCAGGCAGCGAGGGGCATGACGCCAGCGGCCGTTACATGGTCTATTGGGCCTGGCAAGGCGACAAGCTGATCCGCCAGCCACAGCTGGACTACGCCACGCCGGGCGCTGGCGACTGGTACCTGCGCCCGAGCAAGGAGCGCAGGCAGGCGCTGATCGAGCCGTATTACTACGATATCGGCGGCAGCAAGGTCCTGATTACGACATTGAGCACCCCGGTGATCGAGAACGGCAAGCTGCTTGCGGTGATGAATACCGACATCGGCCTCGCCAAGTTGCAGGAACGCCTGTCGAAATTGCACCCGCTCGGCGTCGGACACGTACGGCTGCTTTCGCCTGGCGGCGCGATCATCGCCGATCGCGACCCTGCACTGGTCGGCAAGAGGCTCGATGACGCCGCTAGCCGTGCCTTGCTCGCCCAGATCGCCAAGGGCGAGACCGTCGACCGCGAGACGGTCGATGCGAAGACCGGCGATACCGATGTCGAGATCTACGTGCCCTTGCAGATCGGCCAGGCGCAGGAGCATTTCGCACTGGGTGTCGCGGTGCCGAAGGCGGTGTTGATGGCGCAGGCGCGCAACCTGCTGTGGACCATCGCCGCGGTCGGCCTGTGCGCGGCGCTGCTGCTCAGCGGCGGCCTCTACTTGCTGCTGCGCCGGCTGGTGGTCAAGCCGCTGGCCAGTGCGGTGGAAGTCTCCAGCGCGGTCGCTGCCGGCCGCCTGGACAGCCGCATCCAGTACACCCGCAACGACGAGCTGGGACAGTTGCTGGGATCGCTGCAACGCATGCAGCAGCAGCTGCGCGCGGTGCTCGACGCGCAGAAGGAGATGGCCCAGCGCCACGACGCCGGCGAGATCAGCTATCGCATGGACGAAGCGGCCTTCCCCGGCGACTACGGCCGCATGGTCCACGACAGCAACGCCCTGGCCGCCTCACATATCGCGGTCAAGATGCGCCTGGCGCAGATCATGGGCCGCTATGCCATCGGCGACCTGTCCGAGGATATGGATCGGCTGCCCGGCGAAAAGGCGGTGCTCACCGAAACGATGGACACGGTCAAGCGCAACCTCACCGCGATGAACAGCGAGATCAAGCATCTGGCCGGTGCGGCGGCCGCCGGCGACTTCAGCGTGCGTGGCGACGCCGAACGCTTCCAGTACGACTTCCGCCTGATGGTCGACAGCCTCAACCAGCTGATGGCCACCGCCGACGGCAAA
>NZ_NMPP01000037.1:0-18081 GCF_009192885.1 Xanthomonas sp. LMG 12462
CGTGCGCCGCTTCGTCGATGCCGCGCTGGCCCGGTTCGGCCGCATCGACGGGCTGGTCAACAACGCCGGGATCGCCGATCCGCATACCGGCCCGCTGGCGCAATTGTCGCTGCGCGAATGGAACCGGCGGCTCGGGGCGAGCCTGGGCGGTGCGTTCCTGTGCAGCAAACATGCCCTGCCGGCGTTGCGCGACAGCCGCAGCGGCGGCGCCATCGTCAACATCGCCTCCACCCGCGCGCAGCAGTCCGAACCGGACACCGAGGCGTACGCCGCGTCCAAAGGCGGACTGGTGGCCTTCACCCATGCGCTGGCGATCAGCGCCGGGCCGGCGGTGCGGGTCAACTGCATCAGCCCCGGCTGGATCGCCACCGACGCCTGGCGCAAGCCGAATGCGCGGCGCACGCCCAAACTGTCGCGCCAGGATCATGCGCAGCACCCGGCCGGACGGGTCGGTGAGCCGCCGGACATCGGCGCGCTGGCGGTCTATCTGTTGTCGGCGCAGGCCGGCTTCATCACCGGCCAGGAATTCGTGGTCGATGGCGGGATGACGCGCAAGATGCAGTACGCCTGAGGGCGTGGGGATTGGGGATTGGGGAGTCGGGAGTCGGGATTGGCAAAGGCGGGTTGCTGCCAGCTAATGAACGCGGCCCGTCAGGCGAAGCAGCAGCGGCTTCAACGAATCCCCAATCCCGACTCCCAAATCCCGCGGCAATCAGCCGCCCACCATCGGCCGCAACTGCGGATCCAGCGCCACGCGCTCGTCGAAGACGAAGCAGCGGCCGTCGTAGCCTTCGCCCCCCACTTCCTCGAAGTAGCCGAGGATGCCGCCGTCCAGTTGCAGCACGTTGTCCATGCCGTCGGCGCGCATCCACAGCGCGGCCTTCTCGCAGCGGATGCCACCGGTGCAGAAGCTGACCACGGTGGCGTCGGCCAGCGCCGCGCGATGCGGGGCCAGCGCTTCCGGCAGGTCGGTGAACTTGACGATCGGCAGGGTCAGCGCGCCCGCGAAAGTGCCGTAGACCACTTCCTGCGCATTGCGCGTGTCCAGCAGCACCACGCGCCGGCCGGCGTCGTCGTGGCCCTGGCGCAGCCAGCGCTGCAGGGTGGCCGGCGCCACCGCCGGCGCGCGCGCCGCCTCCAGCGGCGAGGCGGCGTCGCGGCGGAAGCTGATGATTTCCGGCTTGACCTTGACCTTCAGCCGCGCGAACGGCTGCTGCGCACTGGGGCTGGTCTTGACGCGCAGATCGGCGAAGCGCGGGTCGGCGCGCAGCTGCGCGTAGAAGCCGTCGATCGCCGCCGGCGCGCCCGCCAGGAACAGGTTGATGCCCTCGCCCGCCACCAGCACCGTGCCGCGCAGCTCGCCGTTCTGCGCCCAGACGTGCAATTGCGCGGCGAGCGCGTCGGGGTCGGCGATGGCGACGAAGTGGTAAGCGGCGGTGTTGGCGATCATCGGTGCATTTTAGAGCCTGCGACGCATGCCCGCTGCAGGAAACGGCCGCCCCACCGCACACCGGCACCTCGGCGACGCGTGTTGCAGCGCGCGCCGCTAGCCGCGCAGCAACAGGAACGGCAGCAGCACCAGCGAGGCGACCAGCAGCATGCCCAGCAGCGTCGCCAGCACAAACAGCGGGCGCTGCCGCAGCAGGCTGGCGAAGGTCTCCGCGCTGCCGTCGCGCAGCGCCGCGGCGCGCTCGGCGCGGGCGCGTTCGCCGCGCTGGGCCTGGTACTCGGCCAGCAGCGTCTTGGCCCGCGCCTGCTCGGCGTCCTCGCGCAACCAGATGCCACCGGCGGAGATGCCGAAGGTGCCGGCGCGGGTTTCGTAGTAGCCGATGCCGGCGGCGTCGAGCAGCGCGCAGACCTCGGCGCGTTCGTCGTCGGGCACGTGACGCAGATTGAGCAGCAGTTTGGCCATGCGCCGCATGATAGCCGCTGCGGCGATGCGCTACCCTTGCACGCCCTGCCCGCCGTGGACGTCCCGCATGCGCCGAATCCTGCTGCTGTTGAACCTGTCGTTGCCGGCGTGGCTGCTGATTGGCTGCACCCCGCCGGGTCCGCCGCCCGGCGGCAGCATCGCCGCGTTCCAGGCCACCGACGAGCGCGTCGGCGACGGCGCCGAGGCCCGCCCCGGCAGCCGGGTCACCGTGCACTACACCGGCTGGCTGTACGACGAGCACGCCAAGAACAAGCGCGGCGAGAAGTTCGACGCCTCGGCCGACCACGGCCAGCCCTTCAGCTTCGTGCTCGGCGCCGGCCAGGTGATCCGCGGCTGGGACGAGGGCGTGGCCGGCATGCGCGTGGGCGGCAAGCGCCTGCTGATGCTGCCGTCGGACTACGGCTACGGCGCCAGCGGCGCCGGCGGGGTGATCCCGCCGGGCGCCTCGCTGGTGTTCGAGGTCGAACTGCTCGATGTCCAGCCGCGTTGAGCCGACTGCGCCGATGCTCGCCAGCAAGCATGCCGCGCCGGTGCGCGGCCGTCTCGCCATCGTCGGCGGCGGTCCGGCCGGGCTGATCGCCGCCGAGACCGCGCGCGCCGCCGGCGCCGAGGTCGACCTGTACGAGGCCAAGGGCTCGGTGGGACGCAAGTTCCTGATCGCCGGCAAGGGCGGCCTCAACCTGACCCACTCCGATCCGTTCGAGCGCTTCGTCGCGCGCTATCGCGAGCGCGCGACGGCGGTCGGCGAGTGGCTGGCCGACTTCGATGCCGACGCGCTGCGCGCCTGGGCGCAGGCGCAGGGCGTGGAGACCTATGTGGGCAGCTCCGGCCGGGTGTTCCCGCTGGATCGCAAGGCCGCACCGCTGCTGCGCGGCTGGGTGCGGCGGCTGAAGGACGCAGGCGTGCGCTTCCACGTGCAGCAGCGCTGGCTGGGCTGGGACGCGGACGGCGCGCTGCGTTTCGCCGGTGCCGACGGCGAGCAGCGCGTGCAGGCCGATGCCTGCGTGCTGGCGCTCGGTGGCGGCAGCTGGCCGCAACTCGGTTCCGACGGCACCTGGCAGGACACGCTGCGCACGCGCGGTGTGGAGGTCGCGCCGCTGCAGCCGGCCAACTGCGGCTTCGACGTGGACTGGAGCGCCTATTTCCGCGAACGCCACGCGGGAGCCCCGCTGAAGCCGGTGGTCGCGCATTGGCACGATGCGCAGGGCCAGGCACAGTCGCTGCAGGGCGAGTGCGTGGTTGGCGAGCACGGCATCGAAGGCAGCCTGATCTATGCGCTGGCCGCGGATCTGCGCGATTCCATCGCCGCACACGGCCCGGCCACGCTGTGGCTGGACCTGGCACCGGGCCGCGACCTGCCGCGGCTGCAGGCCGAACTGGGCAAGCCGCGCGGCGGCCGCAGCTTCGGCGAACACCTGCGCCGCCAGGCCGGCATCGACGGGGTCAAGGCGGCGCTGCTGTTCGAGATCCTCGGCAAGCAGGCCGGCCAGGATCCGGCGCTGGCTGCGGCCACGCTCAAGCGCCTGCCGCTGACCCTGCTGCGCCCGCGCCCACTGGCCGAGGCGATCAGCAGCGCCGGCGGAGTGCGCCTGGAAGCGCTGGATGCGCAGTTGATGCTGCGGGCGCTGCCCGGCACCTTCTGCGCCGGCGAAATGCTCGACTGGGAAGCGCCGACCGGCGGCTACCTGCTCACCGCGTGCTTCGCCAGCGGCGTGCGCGCCGGGCGTGGCGCGGTGGCTTGGCTGCAGCGTCAAGCCGCGCACTGACCTCCGGCGCACGCGGCACGCGGCGCTCAGAGCACCGCGATCTGCACCCGCGCCTGCGGATCGCGCTTGGCCACGTACATGGCCTCGTCGGCGCGCTGGGTGAGCAGCACCGGATCGAAACCGGGCCCGGCCTGCACGGCGATGCCGATGCTCGGCTGCAACGGCAGGTGCCGACCACTGACCTCGCAGCCGTCCGCGCACGCCTCCATGATCCGCGCCGCGGCCGCCAGCACTTCGCGTCTGGCGTCGGCCAGGCCTTCCAGCAGCACCACGAACTCGTCGCCGCCCAACCGCGCGATGCTGTCCTGCCCGCGCAGGCAACGCTGCAGCAGCCGCGCGAAGTGCACCAGCAGCGCATCGCCGACGTGGTGGCCGAAACGGTCGTTGACGCTCTTGAAGTCGTTCAGATCCAGGAACATCACCGCCACCTGGCCTTGGCCACGGCGCTCGTTCATGCGCCGCCGCAGGGTCTGGTTCCAGGCCATGCGGTTCGGCAGCCCGGTCAGTTCGTCGCGCAGCGCGCGCTCTTCCAGCAGCCGCGCCAACCGGGTCTGCCCGGTGATGTCGCTGATCATCAGATGCAGGCCGATCCGCTGCGGCGCCAAGGCCACGTCTGGAATCAGGCTGAAATGCATGATCCGCAACGCATCGGTGGCATCGCACAGCTCGGCGTCGAACTGCGCCGGCACGCCCTGCAGCGCCGCCGGCAGGTGGGGTTGCAGCAAGGCCAGTTGCTGCGGGTCCAGCACCTCGTGCAGGCGGCGGCCGATGATGCGCTCCGGCGCCAGCCCGAACCATGCCGCATACGGCCGGTTGACGAACTGGTAGCACAGGTCGTGGTCGAGGTAGGCGATCAGCGCCGGCGCGTTGTCGGCGATGGTGCGCAGCTGCGCTTCGCTGTCGCGCAGGCGGTGTTCGGCCAGATGCTGCTCGGTGATGTCCTGGATATGGGTGACGAAGTGCAGCGGACGCTGCTGTTCGTCCCGCACCAGCGATACCGACAGGCGCGCACGCACGGTGTGGCCGTCGCGATGGCGGTAGCGCTTTTCGCTGCGGTAGTCGCTGCGGCGGCCGGCGATCAACGCGGCCACCTGTTCCATGTCCTCGGCCAGATCTTCGGGATGGGTCAGATCCTGGAAACGCAACTCCAGCAGTTCCTCGCGGCTGTAGCCGAGCATCGCGCACAAGGCGTCGTTGACGTCCAGCCAGTGCCCTTCCAGCGACACCAGCGCCATGCCGTGCGCGGCCGCCGAGAACGCGCCGGAGAAACGCTGCCCGGCCAGCAGCGCCGCATGCGACGCCGCGCGTTCGACGCTGACGTCGCGCATCACGCACACCGCGCCCAGGCTGCGCCCATCGCCGCCGTCCAGCCGTTCCGCATTGCACAGCACGCTGCGCGGCGCCTGCCCCTTGGCGGCGATCACGATCTCCGCATCGCGCACCGATTCGCCGCGCCAGGCACGGACCAGCGGCACCTCGTCACTGGTCAGCAGCCGCTGGCCGCTAGCGTCGAACAGGTCGAAGTACTTCGCCCACTGCTCGGGCGGCAAGGCGCGCGGATCGGCGCCGTGCCACTGCCGCGCCACCTGGTTGAACTCGCCCAGTGTGCCGTCGGCCTGGCACGACACCACGCCGTCGGGCATGGTTTCCAGCAGCAGGCTCAGCGTCTTGGCCTGGTCGTGGGCGATGCGCGCGTCGCGGCGCGCCTCCAGATGCGCGGTGACCTGCCTGGCCAGGCGCTGCAGACCTTCGCGCTGGCGTGCGTCCAACTGCCGCGGACGGATGTCGATCACGCACAGAGTGCCGTAGCTGTAGCCCTGGTCGCCGATCAGCGGCATGCCGGCGTAGAAACGCAGGTGTGGCGCGCCGCACACCAGCGGGTTGCCGGCGAAACGCGGATCCAGCGTGGCGTCCGGCACCTCCAGCAACTGCGGCTCCAGCAAGGCATAGGTGCAGAACGCCATCTCGCGCGGATACCCGGTGGTGCCGGCAGGCAGGCCGCAACTGGCCTTGAGCCATTGCCGGCGCTCGTCGATCAGCGAAATCAGCGCGATCGGCACCTCGCACAACTGGCTGGTCAGCCAGATCAGGTCGTCGAACGCCGGTTCCGGTGCAGTGTCCAGCATCCCCAGCTCGGCCAGCGCGCGCAGGCGCTCGGCTTCGTCGACGGGCAGCGGCGCGGGAACGACGTCGGGGACCGAGGGCTGATTCATGCGCGGCACGCTGAGAAGGAACCGGCACGATAACGGGCGGCGGCAGCGATGGCGAGCATGCGTGACCGATGCGGCGATGCAAAAAAGCGAACGCCCCGCCCCTTCGCCGTCACAACGCACCGGTTGTGGGATGCCTACCTAACCGCACCGCCAGCGCGGCGCGCTTCTCCATGAACACGCAATCGAGGGCGATCCCGCTGGGATGCGGGTAGCTTCCCTCGCTTACCACGGCATCGCCCTGCGCAAGGTAGAACGCCACCGCATTCAGCGCCGCGGCGAGATGGATGCGCGGACACGGCGCCAGGCGCTGCTCCAGCGCCTGCAGCAGGCGCCGGCCGCAACCGCGCCGACGGCGCCTCGCTCATTGCGACTTGCTGTCGCGCAGGCGGCGGATGCGTTCCGGCGGCTGGAACGAATCGCTGCGCGCGTCGCCCCAGTAATCGTGGAAGACCGCATGGTCGGGCACGGTGCGCAGCAGTTCGCCCGGCTCCAGGTAGCGGTACAGCGAGGCCAGCGAGCGGATCTCCACCTGCGAGATGCGGCGCAGGATGTGCTCCGGCCCCAGTTGCGACGGATGCGTCAGCCCGGCGGCACTGAGCAGTTCGCGCAGCGCCTTGAGCGTGTTGGCGTGGTAGTGCGCGACCCGGGTGGCCTTGTCGGTGGGGTCCAGGTGCTGCCAGCGGCGACGGTCCTGGGTGGCGATGCCGGTCGGGCAGCGGTCGCTGTGGCAGCTCAGCGACTGGATGCAGCCCAGCGCGAACATGAAGCCGCGCCCGGCATTGCACCAGTCCGCGCCCAGCGCCAGGGTGCGCGCGATGTCGAAGGCGCTGGTGATCTTGCCGGCGGCGCCGAGCTTGATGCGCTCGCGGATATCCAGCCCGACCAGGGTGTTGTGCACCAGCAGCAGGGCCTCGTGCATCGGCACGCCGACGTGGTCGATGAACTCCGCCGGCGCCGCGCCGGTGCCGCCCTCGGCGCCGTCGACGACGATGAAATCCGGGTACAGGCCGCTTTCCTGCATCGCCTTGGCGATGGCGAACCACTCCCAGGGGTGGCCGATGGCCAGCTTGAAACCGGTGGGCTTGCCGCCGGACAGTTCGCGCAGCCGCGCCACGAACTGCAGCAGCTCCAGCGGCGTGGAGAACGCCGAATGCCGCGACGGCGACACGCAGTCCTGGCCCATGGCGACGCCGCGGGTGGCGGCGATCTCGGCACTGACCTTGGCCGCCGGCAGCACGCCGCCGTGGCCCGGCTTGGCGCCCTGCGAGAGCTTGATCTCGATCATCTTGACCTGCTCCAGCGTGGCGTTGGCGACGAAGCGCTGCGGGTCGAAGCGCCCCTCCTCGTCGCGGCAGCCGAAGTAGCCCGAGCCGATCTCCCACACCAGGTCGCCGCCGCACTCGCGGTGGTAGGGCGAGATCGAGCCCTCGCCGGTGTCGTGGTAGAAGCCGCCCTGGCGCGCGCCGGCGTTGAGCGCGCGGATGGCGTTGGCCGACAGCGCGCCGAAGCTCATCGCCGAGATGTTGAACACGCTGGCCGCGTACGGCTGCGCGCAGCCGGCGCCGATGGTGACGCGGAAGTCGTGGTCGGCGATCTCGCTGGTGGCCAGCGAATGGTTGATCCATTCGTAGTCCGGCGCGTAGGTGCTGCGCTGGGTGCCGAACGGCACCACGTCCATCACGTTCTTGGCGCGCTGGTAGACCAGGGCGCGCTGCTGCCGCGAGAACGGCGCCTCCTCGATGTCGCTCTGCAGGAAGTACTGACGCATCTCCGGGCCGACCGATTCCAGGCCGTAGCGGAAATGCGCCAGGATCGGGTAGTTGCGGCGCAGGGTGCTGCGGGTCTGCAGCAGGTCCACGGTGCCCAGCACCGCCAGCACCGCGAAGGCCGCCACGCCCCAGCCCCACAGCGGCCAGATCGCGCACAGGGCGATGGACAGCGCCAGCAGCACGCAGCTGGCGATATAGGCTAGGTAGCGGTGCATTGCGGTCCTCGCAGGCGTCGTAAGCCGGCGAGTGTAGAGGGTGTCGCGGCCATGGCGTTGCAACCGCCGTCGGAGCCGCTTGGCGCAGGTACAGCCAGCGCATGCCAATGCACCGGTGACACCAGACGGTACGCGCGCCCGAGAACTGCGCTACAGCCGGTCGTCCACCGCCGCGCGCGGCCACACCGACTTGACGTCGTAGACCACCAGATCGGGTGTGCCGAGGGCACGGATCTGCGCCGCGTCCAGGTCGCGGTAGGCCGCGTGCGCCACCGCCAGCACCACCGCGTCATAGCGGCCGGGCACCGGCTCGGGCAGCAGGTCCACGCCATGCGCCTGCGCCGCCTGCGGGTCGGCCCAGGGATCGCAGGCATCGACGCGGGCGCCGGCCGCGGCCAGCGCCTGCACCAGCTCCAGCGCGCGGCTGTTGCGCAGGTCCGGGCAGTTCTCCTTGAAGGTGACGCCGAGCACCAGCACGGACGCATCGGCCATCGCCACGCCCTTGCCGGCCAGCAGCGCCTGCACCCGCGCAGCGACGTGCGCGCCGACCCGGTTGTTGACCTGGCGCGCGGTGTGGATCAGGTCCGGGTGGTAGCCCACGCTCTCGGACTTGTGCAGCAGGTAGTACGGATCCACGCCGATGCAGTGGCCGCCGACCAGGCCGGGCCGGAACGGCAGGAAGTTCCACTTGGTGCCGGCCGCGTCCAGCACGTCCTGGGTATCGATGCCGAGGCGGTCGAAGATGAGGGCGAGTTCGTTGACCAGGGCGATGTTGACGTCGCGCTGGATGTTCTCGACCACCTTGGCCGCCTCGGCCACGCGGATCGACGGCGCGCGCCAGGTGCCGGCGGCGATGATGCCGGCGTACAGCGCGTCCACCGCATCGGCGGCGGCCGGGTTCGAGCCGGAGGTGATCTTGCGGATGTCGGCCAGGCGCCGCTGGCGGTCGCCGGGATTGACCCGCTCCGGGCTGTAGCCGCAATGGAAGTCGACGTCGCAGCGCAATCCCGAGCCCTGCTCCAGCAGCGGCACGCAGACTTCCTCGGTGGTGCCCGGGTAGACGGTGGACTCGTAGATCACCAGGTCGCCGCGCTTGAGCACGCCGGCCAGCAACTCGCTGGCCTGGCGCAGCGGCTGCAGGTCGGGCTGCTCGTGCGCGTCGATCGGGGTCGGCACGGTCACGATGTACACGTTGCGGTCACGCAGCGCCGCCGCGTCGTCGCTGTAGCGCAGGTGCACGCCGGCGCGCAGTTCCTCGGCCTCCAGTTCCAGGGTCTGGTCGTGCCCGTCGCGCAGTTGCGCCACGCGCTGCGCATCGATGTCGTAGCCGAGCGTGTCGTGGCGGGCGCCGAACGCCACCGCCAGCGGCAGGCCCACATAACCGAGACCGATCACGGCGATGCGCGGCGGCGCGGAATCGAGCACGGAAGCAACGGGCATGCCAGTCCTTTGCGGGCACCAGCGGCGGCGGCCGTCGGCGCGTGAGGGGGAAACGGGGTGCCCGCGGACGCGGACGCTGTCCATGGTAAGCCGCTCGAGCGGCGCGGACCAAGTCGATCCGCGGAACGCCGGGGCTGCGCTTGCGTGTCGCGCCTTCACACGCATCGCGGGCCGCCTTCACAACGCCGTGTGTGAAAGGCGGCGTCCAACATCACGCTTTGTGGCCGTGTGAGCGCGCGTCTTGTCATGCACACCACATGAGCACCACCTCACCTTTACGCACCGCGGCCTAGGGTGATGGAGCGGTGGCTGCCAGGGGGGCACCCTCCGCCTCCCTCTTTCCTCTCACTCAAGGAGAACTCGCGTGAGTCACGCTCCGAGCCTGCTCGTGGACGTCGAAGCCGAATTGGCGCATTGGAAGGCGCTGCACGCGGCGGGCAAACTGGGGTCGCAGTCGTTCAGCGAACATGCGCGCCTGATCAAGATGGCCTGCGATGTGTTCCTGCAGTTGCCGCGCGAATCCAACGACGTGCGATTGCAGCGCCTGCGTCAGCGCTACGACGCCGAACACCCCTGGCCGCGCATCGCCTGGAGCGATGCCGAAACCCTGGTCGTCGCCTGCTGGGCACGCCTCGACGGCTCCGAGCAGCACGACCGCCATCCGGATCCGGCGCCCACCCCCGCCTGATCCAGGAGGTTCGTCATGTCCCCGCCCGCCAACCGCGACAACGCCCACGATTCCCAGCAACGCAGCCACACGCCGGACAAGATCCACAACGACGACGCGCAGTGGAAGGATCGCGACCAACCCGATAGCGACGCCAAGCGCGACCACGCCGATCCCGAACACGACTATCCGCGGCCGGACGGCAGCGAGTAAGGACGCCAAGAATCCCGCTGCGGCACACCACGGTCGCCGCAGCGGCACCCCTGCCCAACCGCACCGAACGTCGAGGGTCAGCGCAAGCTCGAGCCGCGCACGATGCAGCGGCCACTGAGCACCACCTTGCGGGTCGGCTGCGTCGGCGCGTTCATCCGCTCCAGCAGCAGCGACATCGCGGTGCGGCCCATCTCTTCCACCGGCTGTTCGATCACGGTGATGCCGGGTTCGACCAGGTCGGTCCAGCTTTCGTTGTCGAAGCCGGCCAGCGCCAGATCCTGCGGAATGCGCAGGCCGGCGCCGCGCGCGGCCTTCAGCGCGCCCATCAGCAGCAGGCTGTTGCTGGCCACCAGCGCGTCCGGTCGCGGCGTCTGCGCCAGCCAGGCCTGGACCTCGGCGATCGCCGCCTCCGCGCTCGGTGCCACCTCGCGGTAATCCGGCGTCAGCCCGTGCCCGCGCATCGCCTCCAGATAGCCGTCGCGACGCTCGGCGGCGGTGCTGCTGGTCTTGCCGAACAGGCCGCCGATGCGGCGCACGCCCTGGGCAACCAGATGATCGACCAGCGCCGCCATCGCCGCGGCGTTGTCCAGCACCACGCTGTCGTGCGTACCACTCTTGCCGGCGCGGTCCAGCAGCACCACCGGATGATCGAAGCTCAACTTGCCCAGTTGGCTCTGGGTGGTGCGGGTGGGGGCGAAGATCAGCCCGCTGACCCGCTCTTCCTGCATCAGTTGCAGATACAGCGCCTCGCGCTGCGGATCCTCGTCGGTATTGCACAGGATCACGCGCATGCCGGCGCGGTAGGCCACGTCCTCGACTGCGCGAATGGCCGCGGTGAAGAAAGGATTGCGGATGTCGGCGACGATCAGCCCCACCACCCCGGAGTGCTGCGAGCGTAGCCGCCGTGCCATCAGGTTGGGGCGGTAGCCGGTCTCGCGCACCGCCGCTTCCACCCGCGCCCGCACCTCCTCGCTGACCGGGCCGTGGCCCAGTGCGCGCGACACCGTCGAGGTCGAGACGCCGGCGACGCGCGCCACGTCGTGGATGCTGACGCTCACTGGCAACGTTCCCGCTTCTTTTCCATGTCGACCCCCTGTCGTGTGGCGCCACCAGATAGTAGCACCAGGCTTTTCCGAAAGAATTGTGCACCGCACATTGACGATCGACTGGGAACGTTCCCACACTGCGCCCACTTGCCGCCCACCCTCAAGGATTCCGCGTGTCCCAGACGCCCGCCTCTCCCCTGGTTTCCAGCGACTTGGTCCGGGTCGATGTCCAGGCCCGCGACAAGGCCGACGCGATCGCCCAGGCGGCGCGGTTGCTGGTCGCCGCCGGCTGCGTGCCGCCGGCCTACGAGGCCAGCATGCTGCGCCGCGAAGCGCTGGCCAACACCTTCCTGGGGCATGGCGTGGCGATCCCGCACTGCACCGGCGAGGACCGCCACCTGGTACGCCGCGACGGCATCGCGGTGCTGCAGCTGCGCGACGGCGTGGAGTGGAACCCGGGCCAGACCACGCACCTGGTGGTCGCCATCGCCGCCCAGTCCGACACCCACATCGCCGTGCTGCGGCGCCTGACCCGGCTGATCCAGGATCCGCCCAAGCTGGAGGCGCTGTTCGCCAGCGACGACCCGCAGGCGATCGTCGCCGCCCTGAGCGAGGATGCGGCCGCCCCCGCGCCCGCCGCCCCGGCCAGCGACCTGGCCGAGCGCTTCGACTGGACCGTGCGCTACCCCACCGGGCTGCACGCGCGCCCGGCCACGCGCTGGGTGGAAACCGCGCGCGGCTTCGCGGCCCGCATCCAGGTGCGCGCCGGCGACCAGGTCGGCGACGCCAAGAATCTGGTGTCGCTGCTGCAACTGGGCCTGCACGCCGGCGACACCGTGACCATTTCGGCCGAAGGCCAGGACGCCGCCGCGGCGCTGGCACGGCTGCGCAGCGTGATCGACGGCCTGACCGCGCAGGAGCAGGCCGATGCCGACGCCGCGGCGCAACGTCGCGCCGCGCCGGTCGCCGGCTGGACCCCGCCGCAGGCGCAGCCGGCCATCGTCGGCATCGGCGCCAGCCCCGGCTTGGCGATCGGCGTGGTGCACAAGCTGGCCGGCCACGACGTCGCGGTGGCGGACACGCCCGTGCCGCTGAGCGACGGCGGCGCCCTGCTGCACGACGCCCTGCAGCGCACCCGCACGCAACTGCAGGCCATCGAAGAGGACACCCGGCGCCGCCTCGGCGCCGGCGATGCGGCGATCTTCCGCGCCCAGGCCGAACTGCTCAACGACACCGACCTGATCACCCTGGCCTGCCAACTGATGGTCGAGGGCCACGGCGTCGCCTGGTCCTGGCAGCAGTCGGTGGAGCGCCTGGCCAACAAGCTTTCGGCGCTGGGCAATGCGGTGCTGGCCGGACGCGCCAGCGACCTGCGCGACGTCGGCCGCCGGGTGCTGGCGCACCTGGATCCGAGCCTGGCCGGCGGCAGCCTGGCGCAGCTGCCGGCCGCCCCGTGCGTCCTGCTCGCCCACGACCTGTCGCCGTCGGATACCGCCAACCTCGACACCGGCCGCGTGCTCGGCCTGGCCACCGTCGTGGGCGGACCGACCTCGCACACCGCGATCCTTTCGCGCACCCTCGGCCTGCCGGCGCTGGTCGCCGGCGGCGCCGACCTGCTGGACCTGGAGGACGGCGCCACCGTCATCGTCGACGGCAGCAGCGGCCGCCTGTACCTGGCGCCGTCGGAGGCCGACCTGGCCTCGGCCCGCGCCTACATCGAGGAACAGCAGCAACTGCGCGCGCGCGAGGCCGAGCAGCGCAACCAGCCGGCACAGACCGAGGACGGCCATCGCCTGGAGATCGGCGCCAACGTCAACCTGCCCGAGCAGGTCGCCGCGGCACTGGCGCAGGGCGCCGAGAGCGTGGGCCTGATGCGCACCGAATTCCTGTTCCTGGAGCGCGGCAGCACCCCCAGCGAGGACGAGCAGTACGCCACCTACACGGCGATGGCGCAGGCGCTGGACGGCCGCGCGCTGATCGTGCGCGCCCTGGACATCGGCGGCGACAAGCAGGTCGCGCACCTGAACCTGCCGCGCGAGGACAACCCGTTCCTGGGCGTGCGCGGCGCGCGCCTGCTACTGCGCCGCGCCGACCTGCTGCAACCGCAGCTGCGCGCGCTGTACCGCGCGGCCAAGGACGGCGCGCGCCTGGCGATCATGTTCCCGATGATCACCTCGGCGGCGGAACTGCTGACGCTGCGCGCCGAATGCGAGCGCCTGCGCGCGGAACTGCAGGCGCCGGAGGTGCCGCTGGGCATCATGATCGAAGTGCCGGCCGCGGCGATCCAGGCCGATGCGCTGGCGAAACACGCGGACTTCTTCTCGATCGGCACCAACGACCTGACCCAGTACACCCTGGCCATCGACCGCCAGAACCCGGACCTGGCCGCCGAGGCCGACAGCCTGCATCCGGCGGTGCTGCGCCTGATCCGCACCACCGTCGAGGGCGCCGCGCGCCACGGCCGCTGGGTCGGCGTGTGCGGCGGCCTGGCCGGCGATGCGTTCGGCGCGGCGCTGCTGGCCGGGCTGGGCGTGCACGAACTGTCGATGACCCCCAACGACATCCCCGCGGTGAAGGCGCGCCTGCGCGGCAGCCGCCTGGACGCGCTGCAGGCGCTGGCGCAGCGCGCGCTGGAGTGCGAGAGCGCGGCGGACGTGCGCGCGCTCGACGGCGGAGCCGACGCATGAGCGTCGATGCCGTCACCGTCACTCTGAACCCGGCGATCGACCTGACCGTGGCGATCGACCGGCTGCAGCCCGGCCAGGTGCACCGTGCGCGCAGCGCCCACGCCATCGCCGGCGGCAAGGGCATCAACGTCGCCGCCTGCCTGGCCGATGCCGGCCTGCGCTGCGCCGCGCTCGGCGTGCTCGGCGCGGACAACGCGCAGGCGTTCGAGGCGCTGTTCGCCGAACGCGGCATCGACGACCGCTGCCTGCGCGTGCCCGGCGACACCCGCACCAACCTCAAGCTGGTCGCCGACGACAGCGGCGCCACCACCGACATCAACCTGCCCGGCCTGGCCCTGGACCAGGCGCAGCTCGACAGCGTCGGCGCGCGCCTGGCCGAACTGCTGCGCCCCGACCTGCCGGTGGTGCTCTGCGGCAGCCTGCCGGCCGGCCTGGCCGAGGACACCTGGCGGCATCTGCAGGCGCAGGCCGCCGCGGCCGGTGCGCGGGTGCTGCTGGACACCAGCGGTGCGCCGCTGCACGCCGCCCTGGACGCGCCGCGCGCACAACTGCCGTTCGCGATCAAGCCCAACCGCCACGAACTGGAGGAGTGGGCCGGCGCGCCGCTGGCGAGCACCGCCGAGCTGCTCGGCGCCGCACGCGCCTTGCTGGCGCGCGGCATCGGCCTGGTGGCGGTGTCGCTGGGCAGCGACGGCGCGCTGTTCGTGCGCGGCGAGCAGGCGCTGCTGGCGCAGCCGCCACAGGTGACCGGCGGCAGCAGCGTCGGCGCCGGCGATGCCATGGTCGCCGGCCTGGTCGCGGCATTGCGCGCCGACGCCGACCTGGCGACCTGCGCGCGCCAGGCCACCGCCTTCGCCGTGGCCACGCTGGGCAGCGGCGTCGCCCGCCGGCTGCCGCGCGAGCACCTGGCCGAGCTGGCCGCCGCGGTCCGCGTGGAGACCCTGGCATGACTTCCGTCGCGTCGCTGCTGTGCGCCGCGCCCTCTTGCGCTCATCGGGAGCCCGCATGAATCCGATCCTCGTGGTGATCGCCGCCGGCGATCGCAGTACCGAAGCCGTCCTCGCCGCCGAGGCGCTGCGGCATGCCGCCACGCTGCGGGGCGCCGTCCTGCAGGCCGAGGTGCGTACGCCGCAGGGCGTGATCGCACCGCTGGACCTGGCCGCCGCATCCGCCGCCGCGCCGCTGCTGCTGGTCGGCGACGGCGACGTCGATGCCGCCCGCTTCGCCGGTCGCCGCGTGCAGCGCAGCGCGCTGGACGCGGTGCTGGCCGACGCCGGCGCGGTGCTGGCGCCGCTGCTGGCCGCCGCGACGTCCGACGCCGCCGCCGTGCCGGCCCCGGCCGACAATACCGAGGGCGCCGGCAAGCGCATCGTCGCCATCACCTCCTGTCCCACCGGCATCGCCCACACCTTCATGGCCGCCGAAGGCCTGCAGCAGGCGGCCAAGCTGCTGGGCCACCAGATCCGGGTGGAAACCCAGGGCTCGGTCGGCGCGCAGGACGCGCTCAGCGACGAGGAGATCGCCGCCGCCGACCTGGTGCTGATCGCCGCCGACCGCGAGGTCGATCTGGGCCGCTTCGGCGGCAAGCGCCTGTTCAAGAGCGGCACCAAGCCGGCGATCAACGATGGCCCGGCACTGATCCGCAAGGCCCTGGCCGAGGCCAGCGTGCACGCCGCCGGCACCGGCGGCAGCGCCCCGGCCAAGGCCCAGGGCGGCCGCTCCGCCGGCCCGTACAAGCACCTGATGACCGGCGTGTCGTTCATGCTGCCCTTCGTCACCGCCGGCGGCCTGCTGATCGCGCTGGCGTTCGCGCTCGGCGGCATCTACGCCTTCGACGACGCGCACAAGGGCACCCTGGCCTGGTCGCTGTTCCAGATCGGCGCCAAGGCCGGCTTCACCCTGATGGTGCCCGCCCTGGCCGGCTACATCGCCTACTCCATCGCCGACCGCCCCGGCATCGCCCCGGGCATGATCGGCGGCATGGTCGCGGCCAACCTCGGCGCCGGCTTCATCGGCGGCATCCTCGCCGGCTTCATCGCCGGCTATGGCGTGGCCGCGCTGAACCGGGCGATCAAGCTGCCGCGCACGCTCGAGGGCCTGAAGCCGGTGCTGATCCTGCCGGTGCTGGGCACCCTGCTGGTCGGCCTGGCCATGCTCTACGTGGTCGGCCAGCCGGTGGCCGAGCTGCTGGCCTGGCTCACCGAATGGCTGCGCGGCATGCAGGGCAGCAGCGCGGTGCTGCTGGGCCTGCTGCTGGGCGCGATGATGGCCTTCGACATGGGCGGACCGGTCAACAAGGCCGCCTATGCCTTCTCCACCGGCCTGATCGCCAGCCAGGTGTACACGCCGATGGCCGCGGCGATGGTCGCCGGCATGACCCCGCCGCTGGGCATCGCCCTGGCCACCTGGGTGTTCCGCAGCCGCTTCACCCAGGACGAGCGCGGCAGCAGCGCCGCCACCGGCGTGCTCGGCCTGGCCTTCGTCACCGAGGGCGCGATCCCGTACGCCGCACGCGATCCGCTGCGCACCATCCCCGCGCTGATGCTCGGCTCGGCGCTGGCCGGCGCCATCTCGATGGCCGCCGGCGCCGAACTGAAGGTGCCGCACGGCGGTGTGTTCGTGCTGCCGATCCCCAACGCGGTCAGCCACCTGGGCATGTACCTGGTGGCGCTGCTCGCCGGCACCGTGGTCACCGCGGTGGCGCTGCGGGTGCTGAAGAAGCCGGTTCTCGCCTGATCCCGTCCATGCGCCGGCGCGTCGCCATGCGATGCCCCTCCCCCCGTCGCCGCTGGCGGCGCGCCGGCCTTTCCCTGCTGAGGAGTTCCGCCATGTCCCGTCCCCTCGTCTCGTCCCTGCCCCTGGCCACCCTGGCGCTGGCGCTCGCCGCACCGCTGGCCCATGCCCAGGACGCCAGCGACGCCTTCAAGCTCAAGCTCGCCTACACCGGCGAAGGCGCCGTGTCGCTGGACGGCGGCAAGCATGAGGGCAGCGCATACGCCGGGCAGCTGATGTTCGGCACCGACGTGGACCTGCAACGGCTGATGGGCTGGAACGGCGCCACGCTGAAGGTCTACGGCATCAATCGCCACGGCACCAACCTGGCCAACGGCAACATCGGCAACAGCACCTCGGTGCAGGAAATCTACGGCGGCCAGGGCACCCGCCTGGCCAACTTCACCATCGACCAGAAGCTGTTCAACGACCGCCTGGAACTGGAGGCCGGCCGCAGCGTGGCCAACATCCACTTCCTGGGCTCGGAGCTGTGCGGCTACTTCCAGGGCAACTCGGCCTGCGGCAACCCGACCTTCGTGTTCCGCACCAGCAACTTCACCTACTGGCCGGTGTCCAGCTGGGCCGCGCATGCCAAGGCCTGGGTGACCCCGAACGTCTACGTCCACGTCGGCGCCTACGAGGTCAACCCGATCCAGGCCGAACGCGGCCAGCACGGCCTGAACTGGAGCACCAACGACAGCACCGGGGTGATCGTGCCGTATGCGATCGGCTACAGCACCCAGGCCAGCGGCGCGCGCCTGCCGGCGATGTACGAGCTCGGCGGCTGGCAGGACAATTCGGACTACCGCGATCCGCTCAACGACCGCAACGGCAACCCGGCGCGGCTGAGCGGGCTGGACTACGCCACCCGCAGCGGCCGCTCCGGCGCGTTCTTCCGCTTCGAACAGCAGGTCACCCGCCCCGATCCGGACAGCAATCGCGGGCTGGTGCTGTTCGGCTCGGTGCTCAAGGGCACCTCCGGACAGTTGATCGAAGATCATTTCCTGGAACTGGGCCTGGTCCAGCGCGGCACCTTCGCCAGCCGCCCGCAGGACAACATCGCCTTCGTCGTCACCCAGCAGCACTACAGCGACGACGCCCTGGAAGACCTGCGCCTGGCCCGCGCCGCGGCCGGCGGCAGCGGTACCCCGCACCGCTCCCAGACCATGATGGAACTGAGCTACGGCATCCAGGTGACCCCGCAGCTGCGCATCGCCCCGAACCTGCACTACATCGTGCACCCGGACCAGTTCAACGAGCCGGCGCGTACCCGCGACCTGCCCAATGCCTTGGTGGCAGGGTTGCGGCTGGACTGGGCGCTCTGAGGGGCCGGGATTCGGGATTCGGGATTGGGGATTCG